>DAIERC010000412.1 GCA_027347125.1 Ignavibacteriales bacterium | reverse complement strand
AACAAAATACTTGAACTACCAGGAAGAGCTCCAAAAATTATTTAGAGAAAGTTTAAAGCTAACCCAAGACTTTCAGGAAAAAATATCGAAGCTCGAAAGCGAATACGCGAACGCTATTGTCTCTGTTGCGGTTGAAGATTTAAAAAGGAAATTTAAAAATCCAGACGTGAAAGAATATCTAGATCAGGTTTGCGAAAACATTCTTCAAAACCTCGATGTGTTCAAAGGACAAAAACCTACAAGAGAAGAAGCCGAAGACGGGATTATCATAGACTACATGAAAGAGTACGAAGTAAACATCGTTCTAGATAACTCTCATATAAAAAAGTGCCCGGTTATAATTGAAACTTCGCCAACTTACAGCAATCTTTTCGGCACAATAGAAAAATATAGCGACGGCCGCGGAGGTTGGTATGCGGATTTCACCAAAATAAAAGCCGGTACATTACTTAGAGCAAACGGCGGTTATCTCGTTTTAAATGCGATGGACGCATTCAGCGAACCCGGCGTATGGAAAACATTAAAACGCGTTTTACTTTACGGCAGGCTTGAAATTCAGGATATCGCAAATCTTTACCAGTTCTCGCCAAGTATTTTAAAACCACAGCCGATTAATATCGACACAAAAATTATTATGGTAGGCAACAACTATATATATTCTGTTCTTTCGGAATATGAAGACGACTTCAATAAAATATTTAAGATAAAAGCAGACTTTGATTACGAGATGCAGCGCACAGAACAGGCTTTAATTGAATACGCAAAGGTTATAAAGAAATTAATTGAAACCGAAAAACTACTTGAGTTTGATAAATCCGCAATTGCGAAAATAATTGAATACGGCGCCAGGTATGCCGGAGAAAAGAACAAACTTACAACACGTTTCGCATACATTGCCGACCTAGCGCGTGAAGCGAATTTTTGGGCTCACGACGATGGCGATAAAATGGTTAATGAATATCATGTTGTACAAGCATTCGATACCGCGAAAGAGCGTCATGGCCTTTACGAATCTAAACTTTCAAAAATGATTACAGACGGAACCATTTTAATTGATACCAAGGGAACACAGGTAGGAACAATAAACGGATTAGCCGTTTACGAAAGCGGGCATCATGCGTTTGGTAAACCAACTAGAATAACAGCATCGGTTTCTCTTGGCAACGGAAATATTATAAATGTTGAACGCGAAGCCGGACTAAGCGGGAACACACATAATAAGGGTGTGCTTATTATAACCGGTTACTTCCGAGAAAATTTCGGCTCGAGAATTCCGCTTTCATTTACCGCAAGCTTAGCATTTGAACAAGGCTACGGTATGATTGACGGAGACAGCGCCTCGATAACTGAAATATGCGCGCTGCTATCTGCTATTTCCAGGATACCAATAAAACAAAGTTATGCTATAACTGGATCAGTAAATCAAAAAGGAGAGATTCAACCTATCGGCGGCGTGAATGAAAAGATAGAAGGATTCTTCGATGTATGTAAACAAAATGGATTAAATGGCGCTAACGGTGTTATAATTCCCCAGCAGAACGTAAAGGATTTGATGCTGAAAGATGAAATAATCAACGCTGTTAAAGAAAATAAATTTCATATCTACTCGGTCTCGAAAGTTGAAGAAGCTGCGGAAATATTAACTGGTATCAAAGCAGGGAAAAAATTAAAGAACGGTAAGTATGAAGCAAACACAATTTACGGAGAAGTTGAAAAGGAACTGATTGCAATGAGAAAAAGACTTCATCCGCCTGAAAAAAGAAAAAACAATACGAAGCCAAAAGAAAGTGATAAAAATAAATTAAAAGGCAAAAAGAGAAAGTGAAACCAAAATTTGCAAAAACTAAAATACTTGCTACACTTGGACCAGCGTCGGATTCCTCCGAGATGCTTGCCGCTCTTGTAGATTCCGGCTGCAATGCATTTCGATTAAATTTTTCACATGGTTCGTATGAATACTTCGACAAAGTATTTGCCCGAATAAACGAATTATGTGTCAGCAAATCTCTTCCAATACCTATCTTAATTGATTTGCAGGGACCTAAAATCAGAATAGGTGAATTAGCTCAACCTCAAATCGAAATTAAGTCCGGTGATGAGATTGAACTTACAGTTGAAGATGTTTTGGGAACAAGAGAAAAAATTTCAGTTAGTTATAAACAGCTTCCCAAAGATGCTCAAATAGGCGAAACAATTTTAATTGATGACGGGTTAATTAATCTCCAAGTAATAAGTAAAAAGAAGAATTCTGTTGTATGCAAAGTTGTAGTTGGCGGTTTTTTAAAACCAAAAAAAGGTATGAACCTTCCGGGCATGAATTTAAGTACCCCCTCCGTTACGGAAAAAGACTACGCCAATTTAGAATTCGCATTAAAGCACCGCGTAGATTTTATAGCACTCTCCTTTGTTCGAAACGCTTCGGATATTATTGAGTTAAAGAAATGGCTCGAAGAGCGCGGTCATGATAAACCGATAATCGCAAAAATTGAAAAACCGGAAGCCGTTTCTAATTTTGAAAGTATTGTACATGTTGCAGATGGAATCATGGTTGCGCGCGGTGATCTTGGAGTCGAACTGAAAGCTTATGATGTTCCAATAATTCAAAAAAGAATTATTAAACGCTGCAATGAACTTGGCAAACTTGTAATAACAGC
>DAIERC010000406.1 GCA_027347125.1 Ignavibacteriales bacterium | reverse complement strand
TTTTCTTTCATGTTCCAACTGCCTGGCTGGCTTCAATTGCTTTTTTAATGTCTACCATTTACAGCTTCAAATATTTAAAGAAAAAAAATCTGGACGATGATGCAAAATCCTACGCAGCAAACCAGTTGGGAATTATCTTTTGTATTTTAGCAACCGTAACAGGAGCCGTTTGGGCACGCTTTGCATGGGGTTCATTCTGGAGCTGGGACCCGCGTCAAACAAGTATATTCGCGCTTCTATTAATTTACGGCGCCTGGTTTGCTCTAAGGTCATCAATTGAATCTGAAGAAAAACGCGCCAGCTTATCGGCGGTTTATTCTATAATTGCTTTTTTAACCGTGCCGTTTTTCGTTTTTATTATGCCAAGAATAATGAAGGGCCTTCACCCCGGTTCTGCTGATGATACCAATGCCGGCCCCGTTATAGATTTTAAGATGAATGGAAATATGTTATTAATATTCTTCCTTTCTTTAATAGGGTTTACAATACTTTATTTTTGGATGTGGAGAATCGGTTACAAATCAATAATTTTAAGAGACAAACTAAACAAAAAACAAATAAGGGAGTAACCTTTGCAAGGTATTTTTGACTTTCTTAAAAACAATGCGATTTATATCGTAATGATTATTGTCCTTATCGTTTGGACGGGAATTTTCCTTTACCTGTACAACTTAGATAAAAGGATAAAGAGTATAGAAAAAGAAATAGATGGAGAAGAAAATGAAAAATAAATATGTTTTCGGTGGTTTCATTATTGTAGTGTTCCTTGGTTTGATGGCTTATCTTTTTACCCAAAGCAATATA
Source organism: Ignavibacteriales bacterium (assembly GCA_027347125.1). Lineage (GTDB taxonomy): Bacteria > Bacteroidota > Ignavibacteria > Ignavibacteriales > Ignavibacteriaceae > FEN-1297. The sequence continues at coordinate 1,601 of DAIERC010000406.1, read as the reverse complement.
AAATACGAAAGCAATTTTGCCACCGTTATGAAAGAGAACAAAACTGTCAGGGCAACCGGTAGCTGGTTAAGAGATAAAAGTTATACTATCGATAAAGATAACAGAACTTTTTCGTTTTACATGACGGATGATCACGGGAACCAAATGAAAGTTGTTTATAACGGCACAATACCGAATAATTTTGAATCGGCTAAAAGTGTAGTAGTTACAGGCCAATACCAAAACGGTTATTTCCATGCCAACAGTATACTGACAAAATGCCCTAGCAAATATGAAAGTCAGTCTGCTAAAGATGTTAAAACATCGGGAATATAATTACAGATCTACTCTTAGTTAATTTTAACTGCTCCCCCTCTAAAGTTTAACTTAAGAAATAAAAACCAAATCAGCCGGACTTAAAGTTCGGCTGATTTGGCGGGCAGTATAAAGGTTTATGAAAATTTTAATTACGACTAAATGAGGCAGAAATGATTGGCAGTATAATAATATCGCTTGCTTTGGCAAGCAGCATCACAGCAATGGTAATGTATTACCTTTCCTTCAGGGGCTACAGCAACACACTAAACATTGGCAGAATTGCCTACCATGTAATGGCTATGCTTGTTATTGTTGCAGCAGCTTTGTTGGAATACTTACTGTTGACACACCAGTACGGGTTTAAATACGTTTACGAATACAGCAGCAACGATCTTTCAAAAGGCATTTTGATGGCAACATTTTGGGCCGGGCAGGAAGGCAGTTTTATGCTTTGGCTGCTGCTTACTTCAATAATCGGGCTTATACTGCAATCCTATTCCTCTAAACGCGGAGACCTTGAACCCAGAGTGATGGCTGTGTTTACCATTGCCACTTCTTTTATTCTAATAATGGTTTCTCCTATGTTCAAAAACCCTTTTTCTTATCTCTGGAGTGAACCTATTTTTATAAGTACAAAAAATATAAGCGCCGCTTTACTCCATTCCCCTCTTCTTCAAAATTTCTTGTTTAGCGATGGTTCTTCGGGGCAGGAATTTATTAAGATGAATTCGGAATTATACGCATTGCTTACGTCTAGCGGAATATCTATAAAGGAACTTGTTGTTAACGGCCGGGGCTTAAACCCGCAATTAACCAATTTCTGGATGCAGATCCATCCTCCTATTCTCTTTACCGGTTTTTCGATGTCAACCGTTCCTTTTGCTTTCGGTATGGCAGCAATGATGAAGAATGATTATAGTGACTGGGTTAAACAATCATTCCCGTGGCTTCTGGCAGCTTGCGGAGTTCTTGGGCTAGGCGTTATGCTTGGGGGTTACTGGGCCTATGAAATGCTGGGATGGGGTGGTTATTGGGCTTGGGATCCAGTAGAAAATTCAAGTTTAATTCCGTGGCTGGTAGGCGTTGCAGCAGTGCACACAATGCTTGTTCAGAGAAAGAGTCAAAAAAGCGGCGACGGAATAGGAAAATACGCAAAGACAAATTTAATACTTAGCATGATGATGTATGTGCTGGTAATTTACAGTACCTTCCTTACAAGAAGCGGTGTATTGGGCGACGCTTCAGTTCATTCATTTGTTGACCCCGGAACAATTGTTTATCTCTTCCTCGTAATATTTGTCGGC
>DAIERC010000398.1 GCA_027347125.1 Ignavibacteriales bacterium | reverse complement strand
CCATAACATCTTTTTTCCGTGTGAACATAATTAAAGGAATTATTGCAAACGGCAAACCGAAGCTTAAGACAACCTGGCTTATCACTAAAGTTCGTGTCGGGTCAAGCCCGATTGATTTAACAATAATAGAAGGGATAATTGTAATTAGCCGCCTTAACCATACCGGTATATGCCGGTGAAGAAATCCCTGCATCATAACCTGTCCGGCGCTTGTTCCAACGGTGGATGACGATAAGCCGGATGCAAGAAGCGATATGGCAAAAATCCAACCGGCCGCCTTCCCCAGCAAAGGTTCCAGGGTTATGTGAGCGTCTTGTATTGTGGCAATGTGGGTAAAACCACGCTGGTAAAATGTTGATGCGGCCATTATCAGCATAGCCATGTTTACAAGGCTTGCAATTCCCATCGCTATTGTTACATCGAATATCTGGAACCTGAAAAGTTTTTTCAGTTTGTCCGGGTTTTTAACAACAATTCTTTGCTGTGTTAAAGCCGAGTGAAGAAATATTGCGTGTGGCATTACTGTAGCGCCTAGTATACCCGTTGCAAGGATTATACTTTCCGTTCCGGAAAAATGTGGTACGAATGCATGATACAAAAGAGAGCTTATATCAGGTTTATCCAGAATTGTTTCTATAAGATAACTGCCGGCTATAACACCTACCATAATGGTTATTGTTATTTCAAGGGGACGAAAGCCGTAGCGCTCAAGACCCAATATTAAGAAAGTACAAATCGCAGTTAATACGCCTCCTACAATTAATGGAAAACCGAACAGCAGGTAAAATCCAAGGGCAGCTCCTAAAAACTCGGCAAGATCGGTTGCTATGGCAACCAGTTCCATCAGCGCCCACATAGTATACACAACAGGCCTGCTGAAGTTATTCCTACAATGTTCCGCCAGATTATTGCCTGTAGCTATTCCTAGTTTTGCCGATAGTGTTTGTATAAGCATAGCCATTAAGTTGCTTACAATTATAACCCACAACAAAGTGTAGCCAAACTCCGAGCCTCCTTGTATGTTTGTTGCAAAATTCCCGGGGTCCACATAAGCGACGCTGGCAATAAAAGCTGGGCCTAAAAAGGGCATTAATCTTTTTATCATACCCTGTTTCGAATTTCCGGATAACGCCTCCTCGGCCGAAGTTCTTATATTACTATCCGACAGCTCCAATGATACATTAAGTCGTTTTTTCATTTATTTCTTTTTCTCTTCTACAAAAACATTCTGCGCCAACTTGTTGCTTATATTCCATGGTTTGCCGTTTACAATTATTTCAAGCGATTTATCGAACTCTCTTTTTTCTTTTACTAAAATATTTCCTTTTAATTTTATTCCCAGTTTCGAAATGTAAGCAAGAAATTTTTCATCAAAATCGTTTACCCTTATTACCTGCCCGGATTCTCCTTCATGAAGTTCCGACAGGGGGCGGTGTTTTTTTACCTTCGGCAATTTCCCTTTCCTAGAAGGAATAGGGTCACCGTGAGGATCGTATTCTGGGTAACTAAGCATTTCTTCCAATCTGTCTATAAGATCATCAGAAGAAGAATGCTCTAACATATTGGCCTCATTGTGAACTTTATTCCAGGGCATACCTACAATCTGGAATAAGAACACTTCCCAAATTCTATGACGGCGCACCATGTTCCTTGCATACGTTTCTCCTTCGGCGGTAAGACTAATGCCTTTGTACTTTTTATACTTTATCAACCCGTCCTTTGAAAGTTTTTTAAACATATCGGTAACTGCCGCACTGGATACCGCTAACTTATCGGCAATTATATTCGGTTTTATTTCGCCGTTTAAATCAAGGTTCTTATAAATTACACTAAGGTAATCTTCTTTTGAAATGTTTTGCATAACTTAAGCTGGTTTTTGTTCATAATTTAAGTGCACTTAAATATATAATCAAGCGACCTTAATCACAAAGGAGAAACGATTTTATGAGATAAGATTTTTGGCGGAAAAATAAATACAAGAAACAAACGTACCGGCCGGTTTAAGCGGAGTCCGACTATTCCTTATGCGTAAGAAACAGATGCTAATTGGTTAAAAGTATTTTGCCCAAGGAATAAATATCTTCGGACGGTGACCAGTTAAGCAAATGTTTTGCTAACCTGTTGCTGCATCTATGAGAAGGCGGTGTGGTAAGATGCGGATTGAAGATATAGCCTCCTTCTCCCAGCATAACAGCGAGGCGCTCGATGTAATCCCTTTGCTTAATTGGCTCATCTACAATATTTAAAATATTTCCGCCGATACCGGAGTTAACAACTTTAAGAAACGCGGTTGCCATATCTTTTACATGAATTAAAGAAATATAATTATTGCCGTTGCCGGGAATTATTTCAGTCCCGTTCCTGATATTTTCCAGGGTTCTTTTCTGGAATGTTCCATTACCTACAAAGATGCCGCCGCGCAAAATATTCCATTCCAATTTTTGCGGTGAAATTGAGCGCACCATTTGTTCCATCTCTATTACAGGCGTGCAAACATGCTCCCTGGCTCCAGAGGAATCGAGCGGTAAATCCTCGGTAATCCATTCATCTCCCTTACATGGATATGCCATAATTATACTTTGTTGAATGTATTTTTTTATTCCGGTTTTTAATGCCACATCCAATAATTTTTTTGTTCCCGTTGTACGAATCAGGGTATTGGCATTCCAGGCTCCTGGCATTGCCGGGTCGGCGGGTATTGCTGTAGCAATATGGATTAAGACATCGCTTCCGCTAAGTGCTTCATAAAGAATGTTATTGTCACTTTCAACAAGTAGATCATATTTCTTTACCTTAGTTTCAGCGGGTAGATTGGTAGTTACTTTTTCCGGGCTTCTTACCAAAGCAATTACATTATGACCGTTATTTATTAAAAGCGGTACCAAGGCTTTTCCCAGTACTCCCGTAGCTCCTACAATGGCTATATTCAATGTCTTCCTCTATATTAATAAATACGATTACTGTTTTTTAGAAAACATCTCTTTATTAAACTGTGCCGATTTTTTCTTCGGCACGCTTAACGTTTGCCATTTATCTTTCTTTAGATGTTTTGCTATCAACACAATCTGACCGATATGGTAAGCATAATGAGTGGCCTGGCGATTTAAAGCTTCAATAACCGAATGGGGCTCGTTTCTTATTTTTACCGTCCTAACCAGATCCACTTCCTTTATATCGTCTAAAGTTGAAAAGAATATCTGCCAGCTTTTTTCCCAGGTAGAAATCAATTCTGTCTTTTGCAATTCGGCTTCTTCAAATTCCGCATCCCTGTTTCTTTCCGGCTTCTCTCCGTCGCTGTTAAAGAAATCGGTGAATCTTGAAATAATATTACCGCTTATGTGCTGCATTATAACCGCAATGGAATTTGACTCCTCATCAAACTTAAAATGAAAATCTTTTCCATCAAGTTGTAAAAAAGTTTTGTCGCCCAGACTTTTATATTTTTTAAAATCTTCTTTTATTACTCTTAAGTATTCAGCCGCCTCAGATTTTTTAATTTCCTTCATAACAACACCTTAAATATTTTTAATATTAGCTTCCAAAAATTCTTTCAATACCACAGCCTGGTTATACATTTCATTTTTAGAGCCGTAAACAAGAGTTAAATTATTTTCGGCGTAAGCAATAAGTTGATGGCACAAATCTTTTTTCATCTCCAGTTCGTTAAAATATTTTTCTTTAAACTCATTCCAGTTATTATAGTCATGATGAAACCATTTTCTTAATTCATTGCTGGGCGCAATATCCTTCATCCAGGCGATAATATGCGCATCCTCTTTTTTAATACCTCTAGGCCAGAGCCGGTCAACCAAAATTCTCGTACCGTCTTCCGGGTTCCACGGAGTATAAACCCGTTTGATATTGATGTTCATTTAAATAATACACAAGATTAAAATTCAACAATCTAAATAATGAATTTAAATTTAAACAGTTGTAATCTTTAGCAAATATTAATGCTGCTTTTCCATTTGTTCTAATATTTTTTAAAATAAAAAACCATTGCGAACTCTGGCTTTAATACAGTATAAGAGAGAGAATCGTAACTGTACCACCTCCTAAATAATCAAGCGCCCGCAATGGCTAAGGAGAGATCATGAATCTAATTATTTATAAGAATTTATAACCTTCATATAATTTGCTCTTTCAAATTGAGAAGGATCGGCAACATTCATGTAACTCATACTTCCTCTCATCTGGTCGAGCGATACATATTCGTTGGCTTCCATCCAATTTACCAGCTGGGTAAGAACTTCCGATATATGACTGATTCCGAATTTAAGCAGGCAAGAAAGCATTTGCGTAACCTTTGCTCCTGCCATAATCATTTTGAGCACGTCTTTCTCACTGTACACGCCGCCTGTGGCCGCAAGGTCTGCGGTAATTCTACCGTAAAGAATGCCGATCCATCTTAACGGCAGTCTCATATCCATCGGGGTGCTTAAAAGTACGTTTGGTGTTACCTCAAGTTTTTCAAGATCTATATCGGGCTGATAAAATCTGTTGAAAAGAACCAGGCCGTTAGCGCCAGCTTTATCAAGTTGATGTGCCATCCATGCCGTTGAGCTGAAGAATGGTCCTAATTTTACTGAGATAGGAATACTAACGGAACTTCTTACCGATTTTACTATATCGATATATGATTGATCCACATCGGCACCCGATTTATCAAGGTCGGTAGCGAGTCTGTAAATATTTAATTCCAACGCATCGGCACCGGCTTCTTCAATCTTCTTTGCGTAATCAACCCAGCCGCCTAACGATT
>DAIERC010000372.1 GCA_027347125.1 Ignavibacteriales bacterium | reverse complement strand
GACAAACCTAACCGCCATGGTAATTCATTCGCTGCCGAAGGATTATTTTAATCGTTACATTGAGAATATAAGTTCGGTTACACTAGATGAGGCTAACACAATTGCCAACGGAAGTATTCTTCCCGGTGAGTTAAAAATAGTAATAGTGGGCGATAAATCTAAACTTAAGCCACAGTTTGAAGCAGCGTACGGAAACATTTTTGAAGCGGACATGAACGGCGATCTGCTTGATATTTAATTTTTACTTGTTTGCTCTTTTTCTTTTGCGGCAAGTATTAAAGACGGATTTATAAATTTATAACCTATCTTTATCATGCTGAAAATTTGCGGCTGTAAGATACTAAAATTACCCGCAGAAATTAATATGAAGCTGTTCCCTTCTTTTCCTTTCTGCTTTACATAGCGATCAAAATTTAAAGTAGTTTCCGAGTCATTACTTCCTTCAGCCAGTTTAAAAGAACTTATTTTTAAAAGCTTCATGCCTCTTTTTTCAAACTCATTTTTAATCAGCGGATATTCGGAAGAGTTGTATAATTTTGATTTATCGTCGATAGCATAAAACAAAGCATTCTGGTAGGCTCCAATTATGGTACGAATAGCGCTCTTTAACCTTGCGGGTGAAAAACCTCCGCTTAATTTATAGTCCATGTCTTTTATGTCATCGTTCAAAAGCACAACATACTCTTTGCGGTATTCCGTTAATGAGTCGCACAATTGCAAAGACGCCTTGGAAGGTATAAGAAGAGCGGCAAATGTTTGCGGAAACTTTATCAGGTAATCTATCTTCTTATTACTTAACCGGTCAAATCCGTCTATCAACAAGCCGACACTTCCGCCCTGCCTATTTAAACTGTCGCGGTAATTAAATTCGGCCGCAAGTTTTAACTTATTATCCGAAAAAATATTGAGTGATGTTTTACCGCCGGTAACAAGTTCATTTGTTTTCAGTTTAACATTGTCACCGTCAAAACTGCCATATATTTCATTTAGGATTACCGGGATGGGCAAATCTTTGGGTACATCAACCGTATAAGAATAATCGGCTTTGGTTTTTGAAGATTTAATTTCTTTAATCCAGTTATCGTGTAAAGCGAATGCACGAAGGTCACCCAAGAATTTCACATTAATTGATTTTGTTTCAATATCTTTAAGATTGGTATGATATTGTTCATGCTTAGAAAACTTAGCTAGCAGAAGGTTTGCGGCCAACAGTATAACCGCGGTAATAAATAATGTTTGTATTATTACTTTTTTATCCAACTTGAATTTCATAATAAACGGATTTGAATACCTTGCCTTATTTATTTTTAAACTCAGGAGCTCTTTTCTCAAGAAAGGCCGCGGTGCCTTCTTTAAAATCTTCCGTACCGCAGCAAATTGCAAATAGACTAGCTTCGTAAACAAGCCCTTCCCTTAAAGAAACCTGATCTGCTTTTTTTACAGCTTCAACGGCAAGCCTAACAGCCTGCCTCGGCTTTGCGGCAATTTTTTGAGCGAGCAAAGATACTTTTGCATACAACTCATCTGCCGGATAAACCTTGCTTACCAATCCTATTCTTAGCGCCTCTTCGGCATCCATTAAATTACCCGTTAAAATATATTCCATTGCCCTGCCGGAATTAATTATTCTGGTTAATCTTTGAGTGCCCCCGTAACCGGGAATAATTCCCAGGTTAACCTCAGGCTGGCCAAATTTGGATTTGTCCGATGCAATTCGAATATGGCACGCAAGAGACAGTTCGCAGCCGCCGCCAAGCGCCAGACCATTTACAGCGGCAATAACCGGCTTGGTACAATTTTCTATAAAGTTGAAAACATCATGGCCCCGTTCGGCAAACTCTTTTGCAGTAATCATATTAAGTTTATTCAACTCGGAAATATCCGCTCCTGCACAAAAAGCTTTCTCGCCGTTGCCGGTAAGAATAATAACGGCTACGTTTTCGTTCAGTTTCAGGCCGGAAAAAGCTTGCTTTAATTCTTCAAGAGTTTTGGCGTCCAGAGTATTTAGTCTATCCGGGCGGTTAATCGTAACGGTTGCAACCGGTTCGTTAATATTAACCAACAAGTTTTCAAATTCCATTTATGCCTCCTTATAAGTTCATATATAACGGCAGTCTAACTTTCAATTCGAGCGAGATAAACTGGTTTGTGTAATAATAATTATAATTTGCAACCACTTCCATCATGAACATAGACAAGCCGGCTCCGGCACTAAACCCAAATTTGGAAATATCTTCCAGGTAGTTGCTTTTACCGGTTGCATATTTGAATTGGTGCAGTTTCTGCAAATACATATAGTTTGCCGATACTTCCAATATAGGCATGAACAAAACCACATTCTCAACAAGCGGCCGGAAATAATATCTTATTCCAAAGCTTACCGGCAAAGCGTTGGTTGAATAATTTGAATAGTCGGTTGTTTCATAAAATTGTTGTGAGCCAGGGTATTGATCGAATCCGACTTTACTAAAAAGGAAGAACGGAAGGTACTCGTCATCAGTATATGAAACTTCAACATTAAATCCGTAACCCAAATCGGTTGAGTTTGCAAAGCTGCCTAAAGGCAGCCTTGGCCCTACGGCAACCGCTATAAAAAAGCCCCGGGCTTTATCTACCGGCCCTCTTTGAGCATATACGGAAATTGTTCCGATTAATAAAAACAGTAGTAATATTTTTTTCATTCAGGCAATCAATTATTAAAACTAAAATACAAAATATAAGCATATTCTTAAATGATGATACTAACTTTTATTTTTTCTTAAGTAAGCGCTTAAAGAAAGAATTAAAAATGTTAAGGCCGATTGCGCGGGCAAAAGATATAAAGCATAACTCTTGCCTGCTTCAAAAAAACCTTCCCAACTGCTGTATTCGGCAGCAAAAATAATATGAAGCATCATTTGAGAGCTGCTTCCGAAAGCAAGAAGATTTACCCAGAAAACCATAAAAAACAGGATTGCGAACCAGTAAATGTTTTGATAATATTTTAACATGATACCGGCAGACATTGCCGCGAAAATTAATGTAATAACCTCAAGGTAGTTTACTTTTTCTTTACTCAACGGAATAAATTGAAATGCGAAAAGTAAAATTACCATGGCAACCGTAAGCCAAAATCCGGTTTTCTTTTCAGGTTGAATAAGAATTAAGAATAACGCGAACAACAATAGCTGCGGTAAATTCCAGATAATATATAAAGGCAAATCAAAAATAGACGAAAGCCCGAACTCATAAAAATATTCAGGGTCGCCGATATCTATCTTTTTCATTATGAACAAAATTAATAACAAAATAATGAAAGGGAAAAATATCCATAAGAGCGGCTGAAAGGTTTTGTTGTAAGAAGGTCTTGTTAAAATTTCTTTAAGTTTCGATGTATCGAATGATCTAAAAATTATGAAGAATGGTAGCACCAGACTTATATGAAATCTAAACCCGATTATAATTATGTATGAATCAAAATTATAAAACCGAAGTAAGATGCCTAACGCATTTACAACTATCACCGAAATTATTATGGAGATTAGCCTGCCCCCGGTTTTCACAAAAATTTATACCTTCAAATTATTTTTTTATTTCTGTTTTTATTAAATCCGTCCCGGCGCCGTATTTGTAAACAAGTTTACCCCCGAGCTCGCCGGTTTTATAAACCAGCAG
>DAIERC010000363.1 GCA_027347125.1 Ignavibacteriales bacterium | reverse complement strand
ATTTTCTTTATCAATAAGGCCGCCTATCAGGCTTAATTATACGCGGTTCTTGCTCATCCTTTTCAGCATTGACGATACAAGCAGCAGCAATTCATCGGTTTCTTCGTCGATTATTTTAACTGCGGCCGCATCGCCTTGCTTGGCGGCTTGTAAAACAAATGGCGCAACAGCCGCAATATCAAAATTTTTTTCATACACTTCCGTAATCAGCGTGTCTGGAGAATTTATACCGAAGTTTGTCTCTAATAATTTTTTTAGTAATGTTCCTTCCGCCCTGTTATCAAAAGATTTGGAAACAGCTTGAAGCGCTTTTCTTCCGGTTGAATAACCGCCTCCCTCATCGCCGATTAATCTTCCGAACCCTCCCGCCCTTAATATATTGCCTGCATCGTCTTTACCTAAAATTATTGAACCTGTGCCCGCAATTAAGATGCATCCGGGTCCGCCCGAAAAGGCGCCCTCAAGAGCAATCCTTGCGTCGCTTTCAACGTGAAAAAAAATGATTTTAATATTTTTCTTTAAGCAATAAGAATTAAAATCTTCTTCTAATTTTTGGGCGTGCTTTTTCCTTCCGGCTCCGGCTGTTCCCAGCAACACGGCAGAAATAACGGAGTGGTCAATTTTCAAATTATCGCGGCAGTCTTCAATAAGATTAAAAATATTTTCGGAAACTTTTTCTGTGCCGTGTATTAAAAAATTAGCGCTGCCGCCGTTTGTTTTATATACTATTTCACCGGAAGGAGCAGAAACCGCACACCGTGTTTTAGTACCGCCGCCGTCCATTCCTATTATGTAGCCCATATTAACCGAATTTTAGTTTTAATCTTTTAAGAAAGATAAAAAAAAATGGTGCAATTAAAAACTGACGTAAAAAAACAGCATAGACGCATGATTGAATGATGCATGGAAAAACAGCTCATGCAATCATGCGGAAACTGATAATGGTAAAATTGCGAAAAAATATTTTATTTTTGTATCAATAACTTTTTTTGAATAAGGTAACAAACGGTACAGTAAAACATTTTAGAAAATTATGAAAAATCTTGAAGAGTTCTTTAAGCCTTACAGGGAAAACACCGTAGGTATAAATAAAAATTTTAGTACTCCATACGGGCAAAAAAAAATTGTTTACGCAGATTGGATTGCCAGCGGAAGATTATACGCGCCGATTGAAGAAAAATTATTGAATACATTCGGCCCGCTGGTAGGGAACACTCATTCCGAATCCAGTGAAACCGGTATGGCGATGACTCTTGCATACCATTTTGCGCATGACGTAATTAAGAAACATGTTAACGCATCAAAGGACGATGTTATAATCACGGCAGGTTCCGGTATGACGTCATTGATTAATAAATTCCAACGTATTTTAGGTTTGAAGATACCTGAACAATTAAGCGATTACCTGAAACTTCCCGGCGAGCTGAAGCCTATAATTTTTATTACGCATATGGAACACCATTCCAATCAAACTTCTTGGCTCGAAACTATAGCCGATGTTGTTGTTCTTGAAGCTGATGATGAAGGGCTGGTTATTCCTTCAAATCTTGCCAGGCAGCTTGAAAAATATAAGAACCGCAAGCTGAAGATCGGTGCTTTTACAGCATGCTCTAATGTAACCGGAATTAAAACTCCTTATCACTTGCTTGCCAAAATAATGCACGAGCACGGCGGACTTTGCTTTATCGATTTCGCATGTTCGGCGCCTTATGTAAACATAAATATGCATCCTTCGGATCCGCTTGAAAAACTGGATGCGATATTTTTTTCACCGCATAAATTTTTGGGCGGACCCGGTACAACCGGCGTTATGATTTTTAATTCGAAACTTTATAAAAATAAAATTCCGGATAATCCCGGTGGCGGTACGGTAGATTGGACAAATCCCTGGGGGCAGCACAAATTTATTTCTAATATTGAGCTGCGTGAAGACGGTGGTACGCCGGCATTTTTACAAACAATAAAAGCCGCCATGTGTGTTCAATTAAAGGAAAAAATGGGAATAGAAAATATTGAAGAAAGAGAAAACGAACTGGTAAAAATCGCTTTAACAGAATTAAGAAGTATATCCGGTGTACACATATTAGCCGATAATATTGAAGACCGTTTAGGCGCAATATCGTTTTATTTTGAAAAAATTCACTACAATCTTGTTGTAAAATTATTAAATGATCGGTTCGGGGTTCAGGTTAGGGGAGGGTGTTCTTGCGCCGGAACGTACGGGCATTACCTGCTTCATGTTACACCCAGGCAATCGAGGCATATTACAAGAAAAATAAACCACGGTGACTATTCCGAAAAACCTGGTTGGATCAGAATGTCTATTCACCAAACAATGACAAATGACGAACTTTACTTTATAATAGAAGCCCTAAAACAAATTTCCGAAAATGTTGACGAGTGGGAGAAGGATTATAAATACTTCCCGGAGAAAAATGAATATGTAAATATGCTGGGTGGTTTAAATAAAGATGAAGTTGTAAATATGTTCGAATTTTCTAAAAATTTAACTTACTAGCTACGTAAGAGTTTTTTATCCATGCTTATTATGTTTTAGCGCGAAATAGTTAATAGTTAAAAATTAATCAAAAGCCTTAGGTAAATAACACAACTTGTTATAAAACAATGGAAACGCACAGTGTTGTGTGTTGTTTAAATTTACATTCCCACAAATAACCTCTCGAATTTGAGAATTGAAATTTTGTTGATTTCTCAATACTGAGGTTTAAAATCCTATATATTACCCCATTTCTTATTTTTTATAAGATTGGTTTCGGCATATTCTTTGTCTCAATACCGCGAATTTATGTTTCTTGGAGCGCATATTTATAGTATGGTATCATTGGGGAACATGTAAAAAGAATTCAGTTTAACGGTTTGAAAAAATTATGTGAGCTTGAGAAATAGTAATTAGGTTTGCAAATAAATAAGGTCTGTTTTATGAAAAATATATTTTTATACGTGCTATTTGTTTTTGCCGTTGTAGCATTGTTCGGGTTTGCATTTACAATCGGCTAACAATATTTCTGAAGCGGAAAAATCCTCTTCTAAAGTAGATATTTACTTCAAATCTTTCTAAAGTGGTTATATAAAAACGGGAAGAAGGATGAGGAGCTATAAACAATAAACGCTCATTTCATATTAACAACATTGAGCGGTAAAAATTATCTTATGAATAACAGACAATTGTAAAGGAATTTTAATAAAAATGTATAAGAAATTTGAAAGACAAAATAAAAAAATTAAAAATATTGTCCTTTCATATTTAAGATATTCTACAGGCGGGCAGTCATGTTAGTCGAAAAAAAAGCAAGACAAATGGTAAGCAAAAAAAATAACCCTCTAAACTCTCTTCATAGATATAATGGTGCAACAATTGCATTATTACTCTCCTTTCTTGTATTAGTGACTGCAAATAGGCTTAGTGCTCAGACTAATGATGACTGCCTTTCTTGTCATAGCGATAATACGCTAACTACGGAAAAGAATCATAAAAAAATTTCTTTGTTTGTAGATCAAAATGTTTTTCAAAAATCCGCGCATGGAAAGCTCCAGTGCATATCATGCCACGTAGGTTTTGATCCGGATAATGTGCCGCATAAAGAAAATATCCAGCCTATAAATTGTAAATCATGTCATAAAGATGCGGCCCTCAAACATCCGTTCCATCCGCAAATGTTGAAGGCAAACGGTATTGACGGCGGGGCTGATGTAAATTGTAAAGGATGCCATGGTACCCACGATATTATTTCACCTAAGGTACCCGATTCCAAATTTTCTAATACAAATATAGTCCAAGCATGCGGTAGCTGTCATAAAAGTGAGAAAGATACGTTTGAAAAATCGGCGCACGCAAACGGTTTGAGAGATGGAGTTAAAGGCGCGCCTAATTGTTTTACCTGTCATAAAAATCCGATTACAGCTGTAACGGTAAAACGCGATACAGTGCAGCTAAAAATAACTCAGGAAAAACTTTGTTTATCTTGCCACCTCAACAATTCGGATATAAGGGCAAGAACTTCTCCTTCGGCAGGATTTATTGCCTCGTATGAAAAAAGTGTTCACTGGCAAAAGCTGGTTGGCGGTAACGGAAAAGCAGCTAATTGCGTAAGTTGCCATACTGCCCATCTGGTAAAACCGGCAAGCGATCCTACCTCAACAGTTAATAAGTTTAATATTCCGAATACTTGCGGGCAATGTCACAGTTCAATTGAGGCGGAATACAAGCAAAGTGTTCATGGTGTTGCTGTGCTCAAGAAAGGAAGTATGGACGCGCCGGTCTGTACGAACTGCCACGGCGAGCATAATATAATGAATCCGAATAATCCGGATGCGCCGACATCTTACGCTAATGTTTCTCAACAAGTTTGTGCAAAATGCCACGGCTCGGTAACATTATCCACTAAGTACGATTTAAGTCCTAACAGATGGTCAAGTTTTAAAGATAGTTACCACGGACTAGCGTTGCAGGGCGGTGCCACAACGGTAGCAAATTGCGGAAGCTGCCATGGTGTTCATTTAATATTACCTCCTAGCGATCCGAAGTCCACCGTTTATAGAGCGAATCTGGCAAAAACATGCGGCAAATGTCACCCGGGCGCCAACGAGAATTTTTCTATAGGAAATATTCATCAAACCGCAACCGAAAAGAGCGATCCATTAATTTACTGGATCGGGACGCTATACATAATGCTGATTATTTCGATTGTAGGCGGAATGCTGTTACACAACATTTTAGATTTTGTTAAAAAAGCAAGAATAAAAAAATTAAGACAGATGGGCATGCTGCCACATGAAAGACCAAGCCATGCTCTTTATCTTAGAATGAATTTAAACGAGAGAATTCAGCATTTGTTATTCTTAATAAGTTTTATCACTCTTGTTATAACAGGATTTATGTTGCAATTCCCCAACTCATGGTGGGTTTCACACATCAGAGATGTGGTTGAAAATGCTTTTGAGTACAGAAGCATGCTGCACCGAATTGCGGCCGTAGTTATGATTATAACCAGCTTGTACCATATATATTATCTTTCGTTTACGGAAAGAGGACGACAATTAATTAAAGATCTTTTACCTAAACGGCAAGACTTATTGGATGCTATTGGTGTTGCCAAATTTAATTTGGGTCTTACAAAAGTAAAACCCAAATTAGATCGTTT
>DAIERC010000361.1 GCA_027347125.1 Ignavibacteriales bacterium | reverse complement strand
TTTTCAATTGTTGCCAGGGACAGCGTTACGGGCGACATCGGTGTGGCGGTGCAATCCCACTGGTTTAATGTAGGTTCGTCTGTTCCGTGGGGAGAAGCAGGTGTAGGAGTTGTTGCAACACAATCATTTGTTAACGCATCGTTCGGCGTTAGAGGTCTTGATTTGTTAAAGGCCGGTTTAACGCCGCAACAAGTTATAGACTCATTACTCGCTACCGATCCCGGAAAAGATTATAGACAACTTGCCGTTCTTGATGTAAACGGGAGAGTTGCATCTTTCACGGGGAGCAAGTGCATAGAGCCCGCGGGCAATATCGTCGGAAATAATTTCTCGGTACAGGCAAACCTTATGATAAACAACCGTGTTTGGCCGGCAATGGCGGAAGCTTTTGAAAAATCGAAGGGACCACTATCAGAAAGAATGCTTGCGGCGCTTGAAGCAGCGCAAAAGGAAGGCGGAGATATTCGCGGTAAACAATCGGCTGCAATGCTGGTGTTCAAAGGAAAATCCACGGGCAAAGTATGGGAAGACAAATTAATTGATTTGAGGGTGGACGACAGCGCTAACCCGATAAAAGAATTATCGCGGTTGTTAAAGCTTCACCGCGCATACGAGCATATGAACAACGGCGATCTAGCAGTTGAGAAGAATGATATGAAACTGGCTATGCAAGAATATTCTGCTGCGGAAAAGATGTTCCCCGCTAACCTGGAAATGAAATTCTGGGCGGCGGTTGCGCTTGCCAATAACGGCAAGCTCGGTAAAGCGTTGCCGATCTTTAAAAAAGTATTTGCGCTGGATGTAAACTGGAAAGTTTTAACTCCGCGACTTGTCCTTCCTGGACTGCTTAAAGTAAGCAAGAAAGAACTGAATGAGATTTTGTCTCTACCGTGATTTGCTAGTTTTCTCAAAATAAATTTTAATTTGGTGGGGAAGATGTAAACGTTTGGCGGAGTAATGGAGTATTAAAATATGTAAATCCGCTGCTCCATTATACCCAACATTTTTCTCCCATAGCTATATAATTAAAACGCTCTTATATTATAAATTAACGAAAGTAAGAAATATCTACCCAGCATATTTGTTCTTACATTTTCAATATAAGAATCGGTTGTGTTCTGCTGGATGTTGGTATTCTGATTCAATATATTATTTGCGCTGATTTTTATTTCGCGGTTATCGTTGCTCAATATTTTTTTACCTATACCCACATTCCACAGTACAGTGTTTCTATTATAAGTATCTGTTAGGCCATTGTTATAATGATGGTTCAACTCGTTTTGAAAAACAAAACCTTCCCAAAATTTCCAATAGAATTTTAATACGGTATTTTGACTAACATAATTACTGTTGTTATTACCCTGCGCAGTGTTGTTAACAAAATTATAACTGCCGTTACTGGAAATTGTGAAATCAATATTCTCACTTATATTACTGCTTAAAACCAAACCAGGCCCCGCGCTGCTTGATTTTGAAAAATTGGAAACGCCGTTTATTATTCCTGGTGTCCGTGTATAATTTCCGCTTACATTAAAATTTAAATTTGATTTTAAAAAATTAACCGGCAAACCGTAAGTAATAAACGAACGCAAATTAACGTAGCCGTTCAAATTGACCGGCACGGTTAATTTTGTGCCCCTGTTTAATAAAATATTATTGAGTGCCGTGGTATCCTGCGAGGCGATAATTGTATTGTTGCCGATATAATTCTGTATTACGGAAGCGCCGAACAATATAAAGAACGTTCTCATATGTTTGCCGTTTGTTTCGGAGTAACGCAATATTAATGTATGATTATAATCCTGTGTAAGCAAAGGATTACCGATGCTTAGCTGAGTGGGATTGGTATTGTTAAGAACATCCTGTAATTGTTCTACACTGGGGGCATCGTTACGGGTCCTGTAAAATATTCGCAGGTTTTTGTCATGGGAAATGTTGTACCTTAACATGAAAGAGGGAAGTATCGAATAAAAATTCCGCTCAATATTTTTTGATTGAGGAAAGTACTGGGAGTTTATAAGTTGAGCGAGATTATAATTTATATTTGCAGAGAGCAAAAGTTCCCTGAATCTGAAACGGTAACCTGTTCCAATGCTTTGTGTTTGGTATATTCTTTTATAAACATTGCTCAGCAATGTGTCCATAAGATTTAACTTGCCGGTTGAGATATCAAATGTTTTTTGATCGCTATTGTCCTCCGAGTAATAAATCCTGGCATCAAACTGTAAAAGCCCATCGGTAAAAAACGGCTCGGTATAAACTATATTTGACGAAGCACTATAACCTTGTTTAACAAGATTAGAAGCTTGGTCAATCGTATCGGAAGAAGCCGTGTTTGTATAATAAATATCTTCGGCGGAAAGATTATTATTTCCCGAGTTATTTGTAAAAATACCGTTCAATCCTATTGATAAAGTTCTGCCGGCGGTTTCAAATCTATGTCTAAATAATAAATTATTTATTGAACTCACTGCTGAAAGATTAGAGTTAAAAAAACTGTTGGATGAATTTAATTTTTCGTTACCCGAAGTTGATGTACCAAGTATATTGCTTGTGCCGTCGTTTATTTGAGCAGTAAAAGAAGGATTAAACAGGATGGAATTTGAAGGATCAATCCGGTAATTAAGTCTTAAATTTAAACGATGATTAGTATTTTGAGTAAACGAAGAATTAGTTTCGTTATAAATTTGTGTTAAAGGCGAAGTAAGAAAATAATCTCTGTTCGTAGTGGATTCAGCGTCGTTGTTTGTAAGGTTAAAAAAATAGCTTGCTGTTAAATCAATTTTCTCGCCCCACCTGTCCGAATAGTTAAATCCAAATGCTTTTGTTTGAGTTAAACCGGTAGTTTGGTTAATCAAAAAGTTTGACACATTTCCGCCGCCGAAACCACCGCCCCCGTAGCTTCCGCCTCTTCCGCGGCCAGAAAGGCCGCCGCCGTTATTCATGGGCATACTTCTTCTCATACCTCTACCCGAACTTGACATTACACCAAGTAGATCATCGCTTGAAAAATTTTGCTGATTAATATTATTTAACTGCGCAAGTACGGTAATTGTGCGGTCATTGTTAAAGGAATTTATGTTACCGCCTGCCGTATACCTTCCGTCATCACCATAACCGGAAGTGAATTTTCCAAACGTTCAGTTTTTTGTTCTAAGCCGTGTAATTATATTTATGGTTTTATTTGAGGTGCCGTCATCAAAGCCGGTAAATTGTGCCTGGTCGCTTTGCTGGTCGAAGACCTGAATCTTCTCAATTATTTCCGCCGGTAAATTTTTTAAAGCCGCATTAGGGTCGCTGCCGAAAAACTCTTTGCCATCGACTAAAATTTTTGCTACGTTTTCACCTTGCGCCTGCACGGTACCATTTTGAACCGTTATGCCCGGCATCTTGGTTATTAAGTCTTCTGCGTCCGCATCTTTATTTGTTTTAAACGCACCCGCGTTATATTCGGTTGTATCGGCTTTTAGAACTACGGGGGGTGGCGTTCCGTGCACTTCAACCGTTCCCAATTTTATACCCGTAGCAGTAAGATAAATTATTTTTAAATCTATTGAATTACGTTGAAGTTCAAAATCCTTTTTGTAATTATATAGCCTATATAGCTGACGGTAAGAATATATTTACCCGGTAAAAGTTCGGTGAACTTAAAACTCTCGTTTTTATCAGTAGACATGCCTCTAAGTTTTGAATCGGGTAAACGCGTTATAACCACGTTGGCGTTTTCAAGAATATGTTTGGTTGATGCATCGGCTACCCGCCCTGTTATAGATAAGTTTTGGCCGAGTATGTTTATTGAGATAGCCAAAGTGAGAATAAGTAAAGC
>DAIERC010000343.1 GCA_027347125.1 Ignavibacteriales bacterium | reverse complement strand
GGATGCCCGGTGCCTGCCCCGAAAATAACCACCCGTCCTTTTTCAAGATGTCTTATAGCTCTTCTTCTTATATAAGGTTCCGCAATTTCTTCCATATGAATTGCGCTCATCAAACGGGTGTAAATGCCTTTATGCTCAATAGCGTTTTGCAAAGCAAGCGAATTTATAACGGTAGCAAGCATACCCATCTGATCGCCGGTAACTCTGTCGATACCCTGATCGCTTGCGCTTAGACCCCGATAAATATTTCCACCGCCTATTACAATACCTACCTGCACACCGATATCGTGAACTTTTTTAACTTCGGTTGAAAAAAAATCAAGAACATTATGGTCTATCCCAAAGCCTTTTTTTCCCATCAGGGATTCACCGCTAAGCTTTAGCAAGATTCTTTTATATTTTAACTGTTTCATATAACCCGATATTTGTGAAGGGATAATTTACCTGCAATGCATTGAATGACCTGTATTTCATTCCACATAAAATTATGGAAAGCTGCCGTTAGTCTTAGCTACGGCAATAATATTATAAAAACTTACAAAGAAACTTACGAAATTAATATAAAAAAAGGTCTTAAAAATATTTAAGACCTTTTTTACAGTCAGAATTATTTATTCTCGTCACTGAGATGGAAGCGTTTGAACAACGCAATTTTAATTTGCGTTCCGTGCTTCGAGTTGAATTCTTTAAGTAAATCATTTACCGATTTTGCATTATCCTTAATAAAAGCCTGCTCGCTTAAACAATTTTCCTGGTAGAATTTGCTAAGTTTTCCCTGTGCAATTTTTTCAAGAATTTGTTCGGGCTTGCCTTCTTTACGTGCAAGTTCTTTATAAATATCAATTTCTTTATTGATAATATCCGTAGGAACCTCATCGCGGTACACGCAAATAGGTTTCATTGCAGCAACTTGCATCGCAATGTCTTTGCCAAGTTCATTAAAATTGTCGCCTGCGCCATCGGCGTTTTCATATTTAACAAGTACACCAAGTTTTGAGCCTAAATGCACGTAATCGATAAGCATACCGTTCGGCGCATTTTCAATTGCAAACCTGGAGATTTCAATTTTTTCTCCTACTTTTCCCATAACATCCGTAAGAAGAGTTTTTACCGCCGGACTTTTTTCCATAAGATCTTCAACATTGGCAGGTTTGGAACTTTCAACCGCGGCAAGTACCGCGTCTGCAAGTTTAACAAAATCTTCACTCTTAGCCACAAAATCGGTTTCGCAATTTACTTCTACTATAAAACCTGTTTTTTTATCAGCGGAAACTTTAGTAAGTACCAGACCTTCGTTAGCGCTTTTTTCCGCTCTTTTAGAGGCAACCGCAGTTCCCTTTTTACGGAGAATTTCAATAGCTTTCTCAAAATTACCATCGGCTTCGGTTAGGGCTTTTTTACAATCCATCATACCCGCGCCGGTTTTTTGTCTTAATTCATTTACTTGTGCAGCAGTAATTGCCATAGTTCTTCATTCCTTTATTTTAAATTATTCAGAAGGAGTATTTTCGTCTTTAGCTTTGCTTGTTTTTTTATCTTCAGCCTTTTTACTCACAGCTTCTTTTTGTTGCTCTTCTTTTCTTTCCGCTTCTTTTTCCTTCTTCAGTCTTTCGTTCTCGGCACTTTCTTCGGCCTTCATTTCTTTAGCCTTAGCTTCACCTTCAATAACGGCATCGGCCATATGTTGTACAATCAGCTCAATTGTTTTTACCGCGTCGTCGTTCGCAGGAATAACATAATCAACAGGGTCGGGATCGCAGTTTGTATCTACAATAGCAAAAACCGGTATGTTAAGCCTTCTAGCTTCTTTAATAGCAATTGATTCTTTTTTGATATCCACAACAAACATAGCTCCGGGTAGCCTGCTCATCGTTTCTACACCTTCCAGCACTTTTTTAAGTTTATCTTTTTCCCTGGTTAAAAAGAGTCTTTCCTTTTTTGTAATCTTGTCGAAAGTACCGTCGGTTTCCTGTTTTTCGATGTTAGTCAATCTTTTAATGCTTTTACGAATAGTAGAGAAGTTTGTAAGCATTCCGCCAAGCCATCTTTCGCTAACCCAATTGGAATTACATCTTCTTGCTTCGGTATCAATTATATTTTTAGCTTGTTTTTTAGTACCTACAAAAAGAACTTTTTTACCTTCGGAAACCATCTTGGAAAGATTTTCTGCTGCATCGGTAATTTGTTCTTGAGTTTTCTTTAAATCGATGATGTGAATCCCGTTCTTCTCCATAAAAATATATGGCTTCATTTTGGGATTCCAACGGCGTGTTAAATGTCCGAAATGCGCACCCGCTTCTATGAGCTGGGTTAAATCAACCTTTTTCATTGTTACTCCTGTTTTATTCTTCTACTTTCTTCAGCTTTACCTACGATCCCTTTTTATGCGGGACACAGGCGGTAAATCGGAAAGTATGAATGATTGTTAATAAAAAATCTATTATCTCTTAGAGAACTGGAATCTTTTTCTAGCTTTGGGTTGGCCGTATTTTTTTCGTTCAACCATTCTAGGATCTCTGGTTAAAAAGCCTTCAACTTTAAGAGCAGGCCTAAAATCAGGATTGATTCCTATTAAAGCTCTTGCAATTCCTAGCCTTATTGCTTGTGCCTGACCAGTTGTACCGCCTCCGTTTACGTTAACAAGTACATCATAGCGGCCCATTGTTTCGGTGGCTTTGAAGGGATTAAGAATATCTTCTCTGCTTAAAAGCTGTGGAAATGCTTTTTCAAATTCATTACCGTTTACGGTTATTTTGCCGTTTCCGCTTCTTAAAATTACTCTTGCAACAGAAGTTTTTCTTCTACCTACAAATATTTGATCAGCCATTATATCTATATCTCCATTATAAACTAAATTGATTCCGGTTTTTGTGCTTGATGAGGATGAGATTCTCCGGCATAAATTTTTAATTTTTTAATTAATTTCTTTCCAAGCCTGGTTTTAGGAAGCATTCCTTTAACAGCGTTTTCAATAATGAACTCAGGTTTTTTAGCTATTAAATCGCCGAAGCTTCTAACTTTTAAACCGCCCGGGTAACCGGAATAGTGAGAATAATCTTTAAGAAGTTCTCTTTTACCGGTCATCCTTACTTTATCTGCATTTATAACCACAACAAAATCGCCGGTATCCGCATTTGGCGTAAAGATTGCTTTATTCTTGCCGCGAATAATTCTGGCAATCTTTGTTGCAAGACGACCCAACACCTGATCCTTAGCATCTACCAGATACCATTTTCTATCTGCATCCTGAGTGCTAATAAACTTCGTAATTTTTTCTTGTTTCACGCTAATTTCCTCCGAAACCAATAATCTATTCAAATATAGAGAAGAAATTTACTTCTAAGCGGGAAAAAAGTCAAGATAATGCCTAATAATAATATTGCCGAATAATTTAAATATGTAATTAAAATATCGCAAAGATCGAAAATCGTTTGTTTTAAGGATTTTTTAGCGTTTTAGTAAAACATCATACTATTGCCTTTGTGATTCCGGTAAATCTTTTTTTTATTTTTTTGATGAAAAAAAATTCTATTAAAATTTAAAATAACGATTTCCCAAATTTAAAGGATTTTATCATGCCGAAAAATACAGGTTGAAACGAGTTAAATGCGGTTCTTCCTTCCATTATCAGTTTTACACTGAAATCTTCATCCGAACCTGTTCTGATATAAACCGTTTGCATAACCTGGTTTTCCAATTCTTCGGGATCGTTGTAATATAAAGTATAATTGCTTGCTTCAATTTTATACTTGTACCTGGCAGAACTGAATAGTTCTTTATCCTTTACTTCAAGATGGATGTAAGGCGGCGGAGAATATATTCCCTGTGTTGCCCAAAAAGTTACGCCGTCAAGTTTGTCACTTAAATCCTGATCAATATACGTCCAATTCTGTGGATATTTTATCGAAACATTTAAAGTAGGTTCTTTATAAACCTGATCCAGTTCCGTAGTATCAACAGGTAATTTACTAAACGAATATGCAACAGGTTCAGGCTTGTTAGTTGATGTAACTGCTTTTATTTTTTTTAAGGATTGATTTTTATTTACTTCGGTTTTACCGGCATCAATTTTATTTTTTTTGATATCTAAGTTTGATGATGTTGAATTTATCGAGATGTAAGAATTGTTAGGATTTATCCTTCCTTTGCTGCCCACGCTATTAAGTGCAAACGCAATAATTAAAAATCCGCCGATGTGAATAATCATGGATACAAAAAAACTTAGCAGCGGATTAACCCGGCTGTTTTTTATCAATTCAACTCCGGTAAGTTTTTTTATCCGTATAAATTTTGTGCTTACGATTTTCTTTATCCTTATATAAACTCAATTTCACATACACTGTTTGAAGCGTTGGCTAAAATTACTAATTTTGGCAGAACTATTTTATTCAAAAATTCAGTGTGGACAAAATGAAATTCTTAATTACCGGTGGAGCAGGTTTTTTGGGCATTAATTTAGTGAGGCATCTCTATTTACGCGGGCACAAAATCGCGTCGCTGGATATTGTAGAGTTTGATTACCCGGACATGAATGATAAAATAGAAATAATAAAAGGAGACATCCGGGATAAAGAACTGGTAATGAAATCTTGCAAAGGTGTTGACGTAATTATACATACGGCGGCGGCACTTCCGCTTTATAAACCCGAAGATATTTTTTCCACAGATATAAACGGCACAAAAAATTTATTGGAGGCCGCAGAAAAAAACAATGTAGACCGGTTTATACATATTTCATCAACAGCGGTTTACGGCATACCGGATCATCACCCGCTAAAAGAAGATGACAAGCTTGACGGCGTTGGCCCTTACGGTAAAGCAAAAATAATGGCCGAAGAGGAATGTAAGAAACTAAGATCAAAAGGATTTTGCGTGCCGATTATTCGCCCAAAATCATTTATAGGGCCGGAAAGGCTTGGAGTTTTCGATCTATTATACGATTGGGCTAAAGACGGAAAAGGCTTCCCGATGATTGGTAACGGAAAAAACAAGTACCAGCTTCTTGATGTAGAAGATTTATGCGATGCAATCTATTTATGCGCTACTCTTGATAAAGAAAAAGTTAACGACACTTTTAATATTGGCGCGAAAGAATATACTACGATGAAAGAAGATTATCAGGCGGTTTTGGATTACGCAGGCTTCGGTAAAAAAATTGTCGGCTTACCTGAAAAACCTGTTATCTTCACATTAAAAATATTGGAAGCCTTTAAACTTTCACCGTTGTACAAATGGGTTTATGAAACAGCTTCGAAAGATTCTTTCGTATCGATAGAAAAAGCCGAAACTGTTTTGGGTTACGCACCGAAGTATTCAAACAAAGACGCACTTGTAAGAAATTACAAATGGTATGTAGATCATTTTGAAGAATTTAAAAATAAAAGCGGCGTTTCCCACCGTGTTCCGTGGAAACAAGGTATTTTAAGGTTGGCGAAACAGTTTTTTTAAAGCCAACCGCGAACAATCCGAAAGATGCTTAATAAAATAAATAATTTTAACGGGTTACAATTTGATTCACACAACGGAGTTATGAAATATTAATTCAGTTAATTTTAAGGATAATATTTAATTTCCTTTTATATTTGTTATTTTATTTTAATGAAATTTAAACTTATAGCAAGGAGTGAAAAAATGGCAAGCAAAAGCGATTTCTTAAAGGAAACGATAAAGCATATCGATATAAAAGAACATAATGTTATTCCTCTGGTCGATGCGATGGAACATATGGCTTTTTCGGCAAGAGATCTTAACCGGGCTTCTAAAATTTACGATATGATGTTGAAGGATAAAGAATGCGGGGTTATTTTAACTCTAGCCGGCAGCCTGTTTAGCGCAGGTTTAAAAAAAGTTGTGTACGATCTCGTTATGAACAACATGGTAGACGCTATCGTTTCTACCGGCGCCGTTATGGTAGACCAGGATTTTTTTGAAGCCCTGGGTTTCAGACATTATAAAGGAACGCCATTCAACGATGATAACCTTTTACGTGATCTTCACATCGATAGAATTTACGATACTTATATTGATGAAGACGAACTGCGAGTTTGCGACGAAACCACGGCCAAAATATTCGACAGCCTTGAACCAAAGCCATATTCATCACGAGAACTTTTATGGGAGTTCGGTAAATATCTTGATGAGAACGGCGGGCCCAAAGTTGAAGACTCGGTAATTTACGCTGCTTACAAAAAGAACATTCCCATTTTTGTTCCCGCCTTTTCAGATTGCTCGGCAGGCTTCGGTTTTGTAATGCACCAAACAAGCCATCCGGATAAACATGCTTCGATTGACTCAGCAAAGGACTTTTTGGAATTAACAAAAATAAAATTGCACAGCAAAGAAACCGGCATCTTTATGATTGGCGGCGGAGTACCTAAAAACTTTACTCAAGATATTGTTGTGGCCGCAGACATTCTGCAGGAAGACGCTCCCATGCATAAATACGCTGTGCAAATTACCGTTGCCGATGTTAGGGACGGTGCGCTTTCAAGCTCAACACTTAAGGAAGCCAGTTCTTGGGGTAAAGTTGAAACAACTTTCGAGCAGATGGTTTACTCGGAAGCTACCATTGCAATGCCCTTAATTGCCGGATACGCTTACCACAAAGGAGCATGGAAGGGAAGAAAACCGAAAGAATTTCAGAAAATATTTTCCTCAGATAAAGTTGTAGCATAACCTGCTTTATATTACAACAAATAATTTCAGGTTCTAAAAAAATGCCTCTTGGGAGGTAACTATATACTTGACACATACAAGATTTTTCATTATATTTGTACCGTGTTTAATTTATTATTTAACGTCATTATATGAATGAGCCAAACTTCAAAGGTATAGTAGAAT
>DAIERC010000500.1 GCA_027347125.1 Ignavibacteriales bacterium | reverse complement strand
CTGTTTCTGTAAACGGTGGAAAATCTTCCTCGGATACCATTTATGCCAGTACTTTTGTCGGTACCAGTTTAACACAAGATTGCGCTCCTTGCCACACCGGCGATTATAAGAAGTTCTCTTCTTGGGTTCAAACTCCTCACGTTACAATTTTCAAAAACGGCATTACCGGTAACCTAGAAATAACAAGTTACAATGGTCAAACAATGGGCGTTTATTCAGACAGATGCTTTAAATGCCATACAGTGGGTTATAATTTAACTGCCGATAACGGAAACTTTGCTTTTGAAGCTCACAAAACCGGCTTCGATACTTCATGGCATCCAACCGGTACTTTGGTAAGCGGAGAATATTACATTCCGAATAACGACCAGACCGCATGGAATCTTTTGACTACCAATTCAAAATATTCCACAGTTGCCAATATGGGTACTATCGGATGCGAAAACTGCCATGGTCCTGCAAACCAGCATAAGAACGGCGGCTTCGATGTTAACGGTCAATACATCGCAAAAACTATTGATGCCGGCGTTTGTTTGAAGTGCCATGATGGTCCAACTCATCATATGATCGGTGCTTATTATTTGGCTTCAAACCACGCGTCGTTACCAAACAGCGCACACGCTAATTCTACCGGATGTTTCCCTTGCCACAGCGGTGCAGCTTTTGTTAAATACGCAAAGAATCAGACAAACCCTGGATGGACATCAGCAGATGCTTTAGCTCCGATTTCTTGCGCTGCATGTCACGATCCGCATGAAGAAGCTAACTTCGGATTACGTCAGGTTTCCGTAACATTAACAAATGGCTACAATGTAACCTCAGGCGGCATGGGCAATATCTGTATGACTTGCCACCAATCCCGTTCCAATGTTGCTACAAAAGTTACTAACCAAGCTCCTTATTACGGGTTCTCAGATCGTTTCGGGCCGCACCACGGACCACAAACAGATATGTTCTTCGGCCAGAACGCTTATGATTTCGGTAATTCTGCTATCGATGGTTTAATGACGCACTCAGCAGCAACAGATGCTTGCGTTACTTGCCACATGGCTAACATCGGGCCTAGCAGCCAGCCAAGCCATCAATGGAGTATGACGGATACAACCGGCGGTACACCACATGATTTGGTAACAGCTTGCCGGAACTGCCACGGTTCAAACGTCAATTCGTTTGATGACATCAAAGCCAGCTCAGACTGGGACGGCAACGGTGTTATCGAAGGTGCACAAACCGAAATTGAAGGTTTAATGAGTCAATTACAGGCAAAATTACCTGCCGATTCAAAGAACCCGTCTGTACCGGTTTCTATGTTGTACGATTCTTTGTTAGTAAAAGGACAGCCGAACGTAATTAAAGGCTTGTACACATACTGGTTTGTTTCCGAAGACAAGAGTATGGGCGTTCATAACGCCAAGTACACAGTTGCAATTCTTCAGGCCGCTCTCAGAACTTTAGGCAGCGTAGTTCCAGTTGAGCTTACTTCATTACAAGCAGCTTATGTTAATAATGCAGTAACTGTTTCCTGGGAAACCGCAACCGAAACAAATAACAAAGGTTTCGAAGTTCAGAGAAAAGTTAATAACGATTGGACAACCATTGGCTTTAAGCCGGGTAATGGTTCAACTACTGAAATCAGCAAATATTCTTTTGTTGATAATTTAACTGACAGACCGGCTACCAATAAGTTAACTTACCGCTTGAGACAAATTGACCTTGATGGAAGCGTTCATCTTTCGAAAGAAATTGAGGTTACAATTGTTTCCGGCCCAACATCTTATTCGGTAGATCAAAACTATCCTAATCCTTTCAACCCGTCTACAACAATTAGATATGCATTGCCATACGAAAGTAATGTAAAAGTAGTTGTTTACACTATTACAGGTGCTGTTGTAAGTGTATTAACCAACGGCGTTCAATCTGCCGGTTCACATAATGTAGTTTTGAATACTTCTTCTTCTAAAGGGCAACTATCATCAGGCATTTACTTCTACACCATAGAAGCGCGTTCACTTGATGGCAGCCACTCATTCAGAGAAACAAAGAAGATGATTCTTTTGAAGTAATTCAAATTTCTTTTTCTTATCAACCCGGTCTTCTTATACAAGACCGGGTTTTTTTTTATGAAACGCATTCCTTAAAAAATCATCTAAATGTTTTGTTGGAAAACTTAAATTCATCATATAAAGAGGATTATGCATTGTTTTAGAATTAAAAATTCTTAAAATTTTACTATATTTATTGTTCAATTTTTGAAGATTTGCAGAAAATTGCGATATGCACAAAGATGAATTAAATGAGAGAGAAAAAAATATTCTGCGGTACGTAATACAGCAGTTCATTTTAACTGCCTCACCGGTGGGTTCACGGAATATTACAAAACGATACGATGTCGGGTTGTCCCCGGCAACTGTAAGAAATATAATGTCCGATCTGGAAGATTCCGGATTTATCAATCATCCGCATACCTCGGCAGGAAGAATCCCGACAGATAAAGGATACCGGTTTTATGTTGACTCGTTAATGGATATTAAAAGTTTAAAGAGTTCCGAAAAAGGAATTATTAATAAAACCTTTGAGACCAACATAATTGAAACCGATGACCTTATTCAGGCAACAACAAATTTATTAAGCAGTATTACAAAGCAGCTGGCCTGTGTTTCGTATCCAAAGCTCGATAGCGCTGTTCTTGAAAAACTTCAAATAGTCGGTTTATCATCAACAAGAATTTTAGTGGTGGTAAGTATAAAATCAGGTTTGGTAAAAACTATTACCTTAGAAATAAAATCGGATATTAAGCCCGTACAAATCAGTTCGGTTCAGCGGCTGCTGAATGAACGACTTAACGGATTAACATTCAGCGAAATAAGATCTTCATTTAAAGAAAGATTAAAAGATGTTCATGAAGATCAGAAACCTATAATCAGAATATTTATTGATTCGATTGACAAGATATTTAACGATATTAATCAAAATGAAAAAATATTAATTACCGGCGCCAAAAATGTTATTAAGCAACCTGAGTTTGAAGACCCGCAGCGTTTTCAAAGCGTTATAGAATTAATTGAAGACAAAGAAATTATAATACACATTCTTGAAAAATCTGAAGAAACCGAGCAAGACAAAGTATTTATTTCCATCGGAAGCGAAAACGAACACCGCGAACTTACCGATTACAGTTTTATAAGCAAAGAATATACTATCGGTGGCGCATCGGGAACTCTCGGAATTATCGGCCCTAAGCGGATGGAATATTCCAAAGTAGTGGCTATTGTAGATTACATGGCTAAAATGCTATCTGAAATGTTAACAAACCCAAATTCTAAATAAAGGAGACTAATTGGAATGAAGAAAGAAAAACATGATGCAAATACTAATGATCATAAATCAAATGAGATTAAAATTGAAAGAGAATCATCAAAAAATATTTCGCAAGAACCTGCAAATAATGAAGAGATAAAAAAACTTGAAGAACAAATAAATTCTGCCAATTTAAAAATAGTACAACTCGAAAAAGAAGTAGAAGATTATAAAGACAGAGTATTAAGAAAAGCCGCCGAGTTTGAGAATTATAAAAGAAGAACCGAAAATGAACAAATTAATTTATTAAAATATTCGGCGGAATCTTTTATCATCAAATTATTGCCTGCAATAGACGATTTTGAAAGATCGCTTCAACACATAGACAAAGCAAAAGATGTTGAATCAATAAAAGCAGGCATCAAGCTTGTATATGAAAAATTTATAAAAATCTTAGGTGAGCAGGGCGTTACCAAAATTGATTCTGCCGGTAAACCATTTGATGTTCAATACCATGAAGCGCTGCTGCAAAGACCAGCTGAAAATGTTGCGCCGCATACTGTTCTGGATGAAATAGAAAAAGGTTATATGTACAAAGACCGTGTAATTAGACACGCAAAAGTTGTTGTTAGTCAGGACCTCAGCGAAGACAAAATTAACTCTTCCGATATAAATAGCGATACGCAAAACAATAATGAGGGCAAATAATATTTATGGGTAAAAGAGATTATTACGAAGTGCTGGGAGTTGAAAAATCTGCTTCACAGGAAGATTTAAAAAAGGCTTACAGAAAACTGGCAATGCAATTTCATCCGGATAGAAATCCAGACAACAAAGAGGCTGAAGAAAAATTTAAAGAAGCGGCAGAAGCTTATGAAATATTAAGCAACGACGACAAGCGCCAGAAGTATGATCGATACGGACATGATGGCGTAAAAGGCAGCGCGTACGGGTCTTCCGGTTTTACAGATATAAACGATATCTTCTCGCATTTTTCCGATATTTTCGGAGGCTCTTCAATATTTGATGATTTCTTCGGCGGCGGCGGTTCACGTACAAGAGGAAGAAGACAGAGCACCGGAGTACCCGGTTCCGATTTGCGCGTAAATTTAAAACTTACTCTTGAAGAAATAGCAACCGGAACTACAAAGAAATTAAAAATAAAAAAGCAAGTAAAATGCAATCAATGTAACGGCACCGGTGCCGAAGCAGGTACATCAACCAAAACGTGTCCGGTTTGCCATGGCAGCGGTGAAGTAAAAACCATATCACGCTCGGTCTTCGGACAGTTTGTAAACATTTCATCTTGCAGTAATTGCAACGGCGAAGGCACGGTTGTAGAAACTCCATGCAAAAAATGTATGGGCGACGGGCGGGTTAACGACGAAGTGAGTGTGTCGATTAATGTTCCCCCAGGGGTAAACGAGGGAAGTTACATGACCTTAAGAGGAGAAGGCAACGCAGGAAAACGCGGCGGTCCGTCGGGCGATATAATGGTTGTGTTTCAGGAAATTACGCATGAATACTTTATAAGAGAAGGTGACGATATTATATATGATCTTTACGTAAGTTTTCCCGCGGCCACTCTTGGCGGTGAAGTTGAAGTTCCTACATTAAACGGGAAAGCAATCTTAAAAATAGAGGCTGGCACGCAACCAGGCAAGATGTTAAAAATGCGCGATAAGGGAATAAAACATTTAAATCACTCCGGACACGGCGATCAACTGGTAAGAGTAAATATTGATGTTCCTAAAAAAATTACGTCTAAAGAAAAAGAATTATTAAAGGAATTACTGAATAGTGCAAACTTTAAGAAGTCACCAAATTCCGACGAAAAGAATTTCTTTAAAAGATTTTAACTTTAGTTAATTTTATTCTGGAAATATTTTAATTCTAAAATATAAAAACGGCAATGCTAAAAAAAAT
Organism: Ignavibacteriales bacterium; assembly: GCA_027347125.1. Taxonomy (GTDB): domain Bacteria; phylum Bacteroidota; class Ignavibacteria; order Ignavibacteriales; family Ignavibacteriaceae; genus FEN-1297. Next base: position 184 of record DAIERC010000500.1, on the reverse strand, counting down.
TTCGGAACGGGTTGGCTTTACCCCCACCGAGATAAAAGTTATTCTTTTCTTACTGTTTGTTTTTATTGTTGGTTACAGCGTAAAAACCTTTTATCTTTTAGGGGATAAAACTTCGTATAAAGAATTTGACTATTTGGCGGAAGACAGCACTTTTTATGAAATGTCTGGCAACAAAGATACTGTG
>DAIERC010000469.1 GCA_027347125.1 Ignavibacteriales bacterium | reverse complement strand
ATATGTTTCAATGTAAACCTGGCAAAGCAGGGCCTGGTCGTACAACATTTTTTCGAAATGCGGGACCAGCCATATTGAATCCGTTGAATACCGATGAAATCCGAAACCAACATGATCGTAAATTCCGCCGGCGCGCATTTTTTTTAATGTAGTTTCAACCATTTCCAAAGCTTTAGACGAATCTTTCTTTTTCCAATATCTTAAAAGAAACATAAGATTATGTGGCATCGGAAATTTGGGCGCGTTTCCAAAACCGCCCTCTTGCGCATCAAATGATTTTTCAAAATGAACGAAAGCATCATCCAGCAGTTTTTCATCAATCTTAAAATCATCTTTATTATGGTTTTCTTTTTTCAGCGCTTCGGTTATTTCAGCGGCCGATCTTGTAATGTCTTCTCTTTTGTTTTCCCATAACTCGCTTATTCGCGGAATCAGCTCAAGCATTCCCATTCTATTAAAGCGTGAAGTCTTTGGTATGTATGTCGCCGCAAAGAAAGGTTTCTTATCGGGAGTCATTATAATAGTAAGCGGCCAGCCGCCGCTACCGGTAAGCATTCTGCAAGCCGTCATATAAATACCGTCTATATCGGGGCGCTCCTCGCGGTCAACTTTAATAGAAACGAAAACATCGTTCATTAAACCTGCCACTTCGTTATCCTCAAACGATTCATGCTCCATTACATGGCACCAGTGGCAGGTGGAATATCCTATAGATAAAAATACGGGTTTGTCTTCCTTCGCGGCCTTATCAAAAGCTTCATCGCTCCACGGGAACCAATCAACCGGGTTGTGAGCGTGCTGCAAAAGGTACGGGCTTTTCTGCGTAGCGAGCCTGTTGGCTTTTTTATTCATAATTATTTTGTTTTAGTAATAACAACCTAATTCTCGTTATAGATATAATAAAGATGATTGACAACGTCAAATTATAAATAAAATTGTATGATGAAAAACTCGCTTTTTAAGGCCGGAAGGAACAAATAAATATGTTGTTATCCGCTGTCTTTTTTGATAAGTTGTGTTGTTTTTTTAACTTGCCGTTTAAATAATCCAAAGGGTATGTTTGATGAACGAAAAAAATAATTTACAAATATCTGCGGCAATATTAGGCATTAGCTTTTTGATTGTTGCAATTATTTTGGCTTGGACGTGGAAGTCGAATTATAATTCAAATCAAACAATAACCGTAACCGGATCGGCTAAAAAAGATATTGTATCAGACCTGGCTATTTTAAAAGGAACGCTTTCTGCGGAAGCCCCGACTGCCGAAGCGGCATACAAGGAGATGGAAAAAGAAAAACCGGCGCTTATAGCTTATTTGAATGCAAAAGGTTTTTCTAAAGATAAAATTGAGTTCTCAACAATAAACAGTTACCCCATTTTTGAAATGGGAGCAAACGGGTATCAAACTAATAATGTTAAGGCTTATAATTATAATCAGCGAATACAAATTCAATCGAATGATGTTTATAAGATAAAAGAAATATCAATTGATATCGCCTCCTTAATAGAAAAGGGAGTGAATTTTAAAGTTGATATGCCTGAATATTATTATACAAAATTAGCCGAAGTTAAAATTGAAATTCAGGCTGAGGCAGCCAAAGACGCAAAGGTTAGGGCTGAAAAAGTTGCCGAAGCAACCGGTGGAACAATCGGGCCGATGAAAGACGCCAGGATGGGGGTACTGCAAATAACTCCTAAGTATAGCAATCAAGTTTCGGATTACGGAATTAACGATATTACTTCAATTGAAAAACAAATTACCGCGGTAGTAAGCGCTTCATTTAAAATAGAATAATGTATAACAAAAAATAAAGATTTACACATGACAAAACCTCAAATTTGGGTAGCTGCTGTTTTAGTACTTTTTTTACTGCTGTTTTTATTGGAAGAAAATACTAATAGGTCTGATGAGCAAAAGAAACCGGCGCCAAATATGTCTACGCAAATGCAGCAATCGTCTCAGTCGAAAACAGCCGAGCAATTGGTAAGTAGTTTGGGCTGTACCGGCTGCCACGGCGCCGATTTGGCAGGGACAAAGATGGCCCCCAATCTTCATAAGGTAAAAGAATTCTGGTCGAGAGATAAACTTATTAATTATTTAAGAAACCCATCATCGTTTATGGCTTCGGATAGGTTCAAAAATTATAAAGCGCAATATCCCAGTGTAATGATGCCTTCGTTCAGTAATATTGATGTTAAGGAGCTTGGAAAAATAGCCGATTACCTTCTTGAGATGAAAAAATAAATTTTAGTTTAAAATAAAAATGCCCTGTGTTTTAAGCAGGGCATTTAACTTTAGAACAAATTATTAAGCTATTGTAACTTCTTTTTCAAGGTAAACATCTTGAATGATGTTTAGAAGTTTTACGCCTTCATTCATAGGGCGCTGGAAAGCTTTTCTTCCAGAAATTAATCCCATACCGCCGGCTCTCTTGTTTATTACGGCAGTTTTAGCTGCTTCGGCAAAATCATTCGCACCCGAAGCTCCGCCGCTGTTGATTAATCCGGCTCTTCCCATATAATTATTAATTACCTGGTATCTCGTTAGATCAATAGGATGGTCTGTGGATAAATCGGTGTAAACTTTTTTGCTTGTCTTACCAAACTTTAAAGCTTCAAAGCCTCCGTTGCACTCGGGAAGTTTTTGCTTAATAATATCGGCTTCGATTGTAACACCAAGATGATTTGCCTGGCCTGTTAAGTCGGCTGCTACATGGTAATCTTTTTCTTTTGTTTTAAATTCCGGATTTCTAAGATAGCACCAAAGAATTGTACCCATACCCAGTTCGTGAGCGTATTGGAAAGCTTCGCTAACTTCAATAATTTGCCGAGAGCTTTCTTCGGAACCGAAATAAATTGTTGCGCCAACGGCAGCAGCTCCCATATCATAAGCCTGCTCTACACTTGCAAACATTATCTGGTCGAATGTATTAGGATAAGTTAAAAGCTGGTTGTGATTTATTTTTACGATGAAAGGAATTTTATGAGCATATTTTCTTGACGTCATTCCCAGAACACCCAATGTAGAAGCAACAGCATTGCAGCCGCCTTCAATAGCAAGCTTAACAATATTTTCGGGGTCAAAATAATCAGGGTTCGGTGCGAATGATGCTCCCGCTGAATGTTCTATTCCCTGGTCTACCGGAAGAATTGAAACATAACCTGTACCGGCCAGTCTGCCGGTCATATAAATCCATTGCAAATTTTTCAGAACATTAATACTTCTATCGGTTTGCGAGAAGATGCGGTCTACAAAATCGGGACCTGGCAAATGCAATTTTTCTTTAGGAAATTTTGCTTTGTAAGTAAGGAGTGAATCGGCTTCGCTGCCTAAGAACTCTTTAATTTTATCTATCATTATTACTCCAGTTAATATTATTTGTGAATAACTTATTTGTTCGAAATCCTCAACGGTAAAAATAACTCCAAATCACTAGGAATTCAATTGAATAAAATCGGCGGCATTACTAAATGAAGAAAAGCGACTCGTTTCTCTAAATTATTTTTATCACTTAAAGAAATAAGCCTAAAAAATATAGGATGAAAGCCATTGCGAAAATTAGGATGTAATATTTTTATCGAGATGATTAAAAATATTTACGGCATGAAATCGTGAATTTTCTATAAACCACTTCCCGGTATCCAAACCGCCGCACACCACTCCGGCAAGATAAATTCCGTCTATGTTGGTTTCATAAGTATCCGGATTGAACCGGGGCGTTTTATCTTCGCCGCCGCTAATTTTTATTCCGGCTTTTTTCAG
>DAIERC010000432.1 GCA_027347125.1 Ignavibacteriales bacterium | reverse complement strand
AAAACCACAACAATAAATAAACTGAGCATACCCAGCATATATCCGGTATTGCTTATTAACGGTATATCATTAATAGATATAATTACCACGCCCAGCAAACCGAACAGAAGTCCGGCAACTACAAGTAAATTTAATTTTGGTCCTGATGGTAAAACCAATTCCATTCCCACAACCCAAAAGGGAATGGTTGTAATTATTAAAGAAGCCAGCCCGCTGGGAATCCATTGTTCCGCGAACCCCAAGAACCCGTTGCTTATTCCAAGTAAACTTATGCCCACAACGCTAAGATGAATCATTTCGTCTTTTGTAGGTAGTTTTTTCCCGGTTAATTTTAAATAGACGAAGAATATACTTCCCGAAATAAGCCATCTTAAACCGGCAAACAGAAAAGGAGGAACATGCTCCACACCAACGCGTATTGCAACATATGTAGTTCCCCATAAGATGCACACAGCGGTATAAGCAAGATACGCTTTAAAATTGCTTTTCTGCACGCGGTGTTTTTCTTTCTAAGTGATTATAATTAATTGCCAGATGAACTTTGCAAAGATAACAATTTTTTGCCGAATGAATCTTACAAATGATGCAGAGTGAAACTCTGTTTTACGCTTATTAATATTTTTGAATGAATTGTAATAGCGTTTCGGAATATTACTCTAAAAATTTTATTCCTTGCTTAAGTTATTGACATTAAACTGAATATAAATACATACACGTTATAAAAATCATTTTAACTAGTGATAAAAAACAAATAACCTTAAACCAAACGGGTTAAAATTTCGTCTAACAAAAAAAATAATTATTCACTATGTAAGTGAAAGAAAAAATTATACTGATTGTGCCGGACAAATGGAAATCGGATGTTTCTCAAATATTATTAAATAGCTCTAAACAAAGGAAAAATCAATTGGCTAAAATTATTACCAAGTACTCGTTATTATTTACCGTAATTATGTTTTGCACCGGATCGTCTTTTGCACTAAGTAAAGGAAGCGTTGTCGGGGCTAAAACAATTATGGGCACTACAACCTCTACTATAAATGGCGCATACGGCGACGGAATTCACGATGATACAAAAGCAATTCAGGCTGCATTAGACAGCGTATCGGCTGCCGGCGGCGGTGTTGTATTGTTTGCAAACGGAAAATATCTTACCGGCCCGCTTGTTATAAACAGTAATGATACTTTGGAAGTAGACAGCTCCGGTGCTATTATTGGAACGACGGACATGGCTTCTTACTATAAACCCGGAGCCGACACTACTAAGCCGCCAAGTTCTTTGCAGCCTCTTCTTACGGCCAATTATGTAAACAATATTGCAATCATAGGAAAGGGATATATAGACGGACAGGGACAAGAATGGTGGACGGCTTATAACAACGGGACAATTTCTGTCAGACCGAGAATGTTCCAGCCCAATCATTGCAACAACATTCTTCTTAAGAATATAACTTTAAAGAATTCACCGCAGTTTCATTTTATACCGGAATGGTGCAATAATATTACCGTAGACAGTGTTACAATTTTAGCTCCATCTAATTCACCCAATACCGATGGTAGTGACCCAGCTACTTGTCACAATGTGCATATCACTAATTGTTATGTGGATAACGGCGATGACGATATTGCGGTAAAATCCGGTAACCCGGACCCTAATGACCCTAACGCAGCATGCACACAAATTTATATATCGCATTGTACTTTTATTCACGGCCATGGTGTTTCTATTGGCAGTGAAACCGGGGGCGGAGTAGACAGCATGTATGTGGATAGTTGCACTTTCAACGGAACTACAAACGGAATTAGAATTAAATCTTACCGTGGCGACGGAGGAAACGTTAGAAATATTAATTACAGCAACATCACAATGACAGGTGTTAAATATCCAATCTATTTCAGCGAGTATTATCCATCAATACCCGCACAGACCGATCCGGCGCAAATGGTAACGGCATTAACGCCTCAATTCCACGATATAACGGTAACAAACTTAACCGCAACAAATTCTACATATGCAGGTGTTGTTGTTGGCCTGCCAGAGATGTTTTTGAAGAACATTAAGTTTAATAATGTCTCTATTTCCGCAAGTAACAAGTTGGAACTTAGAAATACGTATTTGGATACAGCAAATACATCTATCACTCCGGGCATTAATTATGAAATAGGCGGAACGGTTACGGATGTTATAAATGATAATCACACATCTCAAGTAACTAACTATACTTTATTCCAAAACTATCCCAATCCTTTTAATCCGTCTACTACTATAAAATATACAGTGCCAAGAGAAGGACTTGTTACAATAAAAGTTTATAATGTCATAGGGAACCTTGTAGCTACACTTAGTAATGAAGTGAAGGCAGCCGGTAGTTACAGTATTAAGTTATCCGCGGACAAAATTAAACTTGCAAGCGGGGTTTACTTCTACAGGATGCAGGCCGGCAATTTTGCGGATACTAAAAAATTTATATTATTAAAATAAATTTCTTCATAATAAAATAATTAAGACGCAATAAAGCAAGGAAAAACACATGCCGAACATTGTCCATAGTATCGTAATAGAAGGTTTTACTTCCTTATCGGATTAAAGCAATTGGTGAAGGTCTGCCAAGGCAGGCCTTATGGTATGCAGTTCAAACCCGTTAGCACTTACAGTTAATTTATCGTGAGCATGTGGCTAAGTAGTCGTTAAGACGGCTTATATGCCGTCTACTTCTTTTAGATTACTTTTATCTTTAATAAACCAATTTGGGTATTGAGTTTTTTTTCGCCGGCATAAACACCGGGTCGTTCACATTTAGCGGGGAAGATAAAATAAATTTAATCTGTTGCGCAAAATTTCTTATATTAAACGGCTCTGAGATTAAATGTGTATAGCCTCGTGATAATAAATACTCTTTGCTTTCCGTTAACTTGGTTATCGCAAATGCAACAATTGGAACAAAACCGTAACTGCTCAAATTCCTTATAGAATTTGCCGTCCCGATTCCCGAGGCGCCTGAGTGCAGGTTGCTATCTATCATTACCAGATTGTATTTATTTGCGCTAGCAAGATTCAAAGCAATTGCTGCAGAACTTGTTATGTGAATCTGGCAGAATTCCGATAATAATTTATTTATACTTGATGAACAAACAGGATCATCTTCTACTAACAGTACTTTATACATATTGTTTCCCGGGGTAATGGAAGTGATTAAAAGAAGGTCGTAAAAATATTTACATTCTTAGTGAATAAGACACAACCAAGGTATCCTTAATGTTTCATTAATACAAGGTTAATAAATTTAAAAGAATAATTTAATGATGAATATACACGCATAATATTAATTGTGATTTACTCAGTTCATTGCTATTTTTACATGATTCTAATCTAGAAATAAGCAAAACATAAAAAATAGAACTAGGAGATAAGAAATGACTACTATTATTGATGTTCTCGGCAGAGAGATTTTGGATTCACGGGGAAACCCTACTTTGGAAGTAGAAGTATTGCTGGAAAGCGGTGTAATAGGAAGAGCGGCTGTTCCAAGCGGCGCATCTACCGGCGAAAACGAAGCAGTAGAATTAAGAGACGGTGATAAATCCCGTTACGGCGGCAAAGGCGTTCTTAATGCAGTTGCAAACATAAATGATAAAATTGCAGATGAGATCATCGATTTTGACGCAGCTGATCAAGTTGCCATAGACCAGTTTTTAATAAACCTTGATGGTACTCCTAATAAAGGTAATCTTGGTGCTAACGCAATTTTAGGTGTTTCTTTGGCATGTGCCAAAGCTTCTGCGGAAGCTTTCGGGCTGCCTCTTTACCGTTATATCGGCGGAACAAACGCGCGCACTTTGCCTGTTCCTATGATGAATATTTTAAACGGCGGGAAACATGCCGATAATAATGTAGACTTTCAGGAATTTATGATTATGCCCGTTGGTGCTCCCAACTTTGCCGAAGCCCTTAGAATGGGCGCGGAAACCTTCCATGCTTTGAAATCAGTGTTGAGTAAAAAAGGATACAACACCGCGGTAGGTGATGAGGGTGGTTTTGCTCCGAACTTAAAATCGAACGAAGAAGCTATCGAGGTAATTCTTGAAGCCATAAATAAAGCCGGCTACAAACCGGGAAGCGATATTTTTGTCGCTCTAGATCCCGCATCGAGCGAAATGTGGGATGATGAGAAAAAATCTTATTACTTTTTCAAATCCAGTAAATCTTATTTAACTTCCGACAAAATGGCCGACTATTGGGTTAATTGGGTAAACAAATATCCTATCATTTCTTTGGAAGACGGAATGTCGGAATTTGATTGGGATGGCTGGAAATTATTAACGGATAAAATCGGCGATAAAATTCAACTTGTTGGCGATGATTTATTTGTAACTAATACCGAATTTCTGGCTAAAGGAATTCAGCTTGGCGTAGCTAACTCTATTCTTATAAAAGTAAACCAAATAGGTACGCTTACCGAAACTCTTGATGCCATCGAAATGGCCAAGAAAGCCGGTTATACAAATGTTATCAGCCATCGTTCCGGTGAAACCGAAGATACTACAATTGCAGACATAGCTGTTGCTACAAACGCCGGGCAGATTAAAACCGGTTCGTTAAGCAGAACAGATAGAATTGCAAAGTACAACCAGCTGTTGAGAATTGAAGAAGAACTCGATACAACAGCCGTATTCCCGGGTATTGATGCTATAAATTATAGCGCATAAAACCTAGCAATTTTGATTACCCCGGTTTTAAACAACCGGGGTTTTTATTTTTTTTAATTTGTCTTTCCTCTTTTCCGTTAATTTAACTTATCGGTTTTTAAATCTGTATTTTTCGTTAGCTTATTGATAATTGATTTTATATTTATATTTTAATTTCGACTCTTTTAATTTCACAATTTCAGAGGGAATGATGCTTATCGGGAAAAAATATATTTTTATTTTCTCTATCGTTTTATCATCTCTTTTTTGGGGTTGCCCCGAATTTCAAAACCAAGATGCTTCTACAAGCACCACTGGAAGCACATCTACCGGCTCTTCAAGCAACGGCTACCTGGCAATATATGGAAATATTCATTACGTAAACGGCCAGGGCATTGAGGGAACTAATATAAGCGTTCAAAGTGTCGCATCCGGCAAAACGTTGACCGGGCAAACAGACTCATATGGCAATTATCGTATTAGCGGTTTAAGCACTGGTGATTTTAATGTGACGGCTTTTAAAAACGATAACTACTCAAGCGGGCAGAAAAAAGTTTCCGTCCCCAGTAACTCAGATGTTGCGTGCGATTTTGTTCTAACCGATAAAATTATCAGGGCAAAAAGATACCGATCTTTTCCCGGTATAGTTGCAATGCAACTCGATTTTGAAAGCACAAAAATTGGGGCGTGGAACGGCGGCCATGTGGTAGAGCTTCATTGTTATGCATCTTCTGCAAGCAGCACAGATAACATTCCGGTAAACGCTGAAATATATTTAATCGGCTGGGGAACTCCCTTTCCGTCAGATTCTGCGCTGCAATCTTCTGGCTTTATTTCGAATGTTAAAAATGATAGCTGGAATTATTCCTACCTGGGATACGTTGCAACCTCCAGCGGTACACCTGTTTATTCTTTAATAATTGGAAGCGGTGTAATAAGTCCTATCTTAAATGCCTACGTCGGCGTTATTTTTATTGATCCTTCTGCCGCAAGAACTTTTAATATTACCACCGGTCCCGACGGTCCGAGCAACGGAAAATTTGTTTGGGGTGTAGTGCCTATTTTTGATTACTAACTTTTTTTATTCCTATTGTTAACCGGGGTAGAATATAAATTATTCCCAACCTTCTGTTGATGGTTATTATATTATTATCCAAATAATTTCTAATTTAATATTTTAATTAATTCCGTTTATAAAAGACAAAGTAAAAATCTTTATGGTAATTATCGGTGAGTTGTTTGCGCTTGCTACTTCATTATGCTGGTCTATTTCGGCGTTTGCTTTTA
>DAIERC010000408.1 GCA_027347125.1 Ignavibacteriales bacterium | reverse complement strand
GTTACACTAACGTCCAACAAAACTATTGCCGATGCTTTGGTATTAATGAAGAAATACAGCATCTCCGGAATTCCCGTTGTGGATGAGAAGGGAAGACTTGTGGGTATTTTAACAAACAGAGATTTACGTTTCGAACCTAATAAAAAGCTTCTTGTTAACGATCTGATGACAAAGGATAATTTAATAACCGCACCTTTAAATACCACGCTGGAAAAAGCTGAAACAATACTTCAACGATATAAAATTGAAAAACTACCGGTTGTTGATAAAAACGGAATACTAAAAGGCCTTATCACTTTTAAGGATATTCAAAAAAAGAAAAAACATCCTTACGCATGCAAAGATCAGCATGGAAGACTTAGGGTTGGAGCAGCAGTGGGTGTTACTGCTGATACCCTAGATCGAATCGAAGCACTTTCAAAAGCAGGTGCGGATGTTATAGTTATTGATACGGCTCATGGTCATTCGATGGGTGTAATTAAGACAATTAAAGAAGCAAGAAAGAAATTTAAATACGATCAAATAATCGCCGGCAACATTGCTACTTATGAAGCAGCAGTTGATTTGATGGACTGCGGAGTTGATGCAATAAAAGTAGGTATTGGCCCTGGCTCTATTTGCACAACCAGAGTTGTTGCCGGGGTAGGTGTTCCTCAAATAACGGCAATATCCGAAGTAAGCAGAGCGGTTAAAAAAAGAGGAATTCCACTTATTGCCGATGGTGGAATAAAGCAAACTGGCGATGTTCCAAAAGCAATTGCAGCGGGAGCAGACTCCGTAATGATTGGTGGATTGTTTGCCGGTGTTGATGAAAGTCCGGGTGAAAAAATATTATTTGAAGGCAGAAGTTTCAAAATGTACAGAGGTATGGGTTCTCTTTCAGCCATGAAAGAAGGAAGCAAAGACAGGTATTTCCAGGATGCCGAAGATGATATTGCCAAATTGGTTCCCGAAGGTGTTGAGGGCAGGGTACCTTATAAGGGTCCTCTTTCTGATACGGTATATCAACTGGTTGGAGGATTAAGAGCTGCTATGGGCTATTGCGGCGTTAAAAACATTGAACAATTAAAGACAAATGCCAAGTTCGTAAAAATTACTTCTGCGGGGCTTAAAGAAAGTCATCCGCATGATGTTATTTTAACAAAAGAAGCACCTAATTATCATTCCTAACTTTTTATCCCTATTTCACTTTTTTAGTGAAATAGGGGTATATTATATTCTTAAAAAATTCGAATTACCGGGGTTAATAAAATATAGATGTATAAAGTATTAGTTATTGCATATTATTTCCCTCCAATGGGATTAAGCGGTGTTCAACGCACTTTAAAATTTACAAAATATATGAAGGACTATAACTGGGAACCTACCGTATTAACGGCGGCTTCTACCGGTTATTATGCTCATGATAATTCTTTACTTGAGGAAGCAAACGAAGCGGGCATTACCGTAATAAGAGCAGGCGGGAAAGATATAAATTCAAAACTTTCAAAAAAGGGTACGGTAAAAATTCCGCCTGAATTTATTAGGAAAACATTAAGCCGAATAAGCAGCACCTTTTTTATTCCCGACAATAAAAAAGGATGGGCGAAAAAAGCCATAGAAGTTGCAAGGCAAATTTTGCAAAAGGAAAAGTTTGATTTAATTTTTGTAAGCGCCCCGCCTTTTTCTTCGGTTAATATGGCGGTTAAATTAAAAAAAGAATTCGGTATACCATTGGTGGTAGATTACAGGGATTTATGGTTCGGAAACCAATTCGCTTTTTATCTTACACCGTTTCATAGATACATGCATAAAAAAATGGAATATGCCGCTCATCGCGCGGCAGACAGAATTATTGCCACAAACAGGCGCATGAAAGAAAAAATTATAAACAGATATAAATTTCGTACGTTTGAAGATATTTATATTATTTCGCACGGATATGACCCTGCCGATTTTAATGCTCTGCAAATTGAACCAAAAGTTAATAGTAAAATGTGGCTTACCTATGCCGGATTGTTTTATGAATTTATTACCCCAAAATATTTTTTAAAAGCATTTAAGGAATTAACTATAGAGCGCCCTGACGTTGCTGCGAATATTGAACTGCATTTTCTAGGTTTCCTTAGGAATGAAAATAGAAAGCTTATTAAAAAACTTGAGCTGCAGGAATTTGTTAAGGAATACGGATATCTAAATCATCGGGAAGCTCTTTCAAAACTCATGGCAAGCGATATATTATGGATGATGGTTGGTAACGGAAGAAACGCGGATACAATTTCCAGCGGTAAATTATATGAATATTTCGGTACCAGGAAGCCTATACTGGCATCTTTACCTGAAGGCGCGTTAAGGTCTGCGGTTCAGGATTACAAAGCATCATTTATTACGGAGCCGTATAACATCAAGGAAATAAAAGAAACGATTTTAAAAATTTACGAACTATATGCGGGGGGGCGTTTACCCACACCCGATGAAGAATTTGTGGAAAAACATCGAAGGGATTTTTTAACGGAACAGTTAACAAAGCAATTCCAATTCTTAGTGAAGGATGTTGTGTAATGAATGTGTTGCTTATCGGTTCAGGCGGCAGAGAACATGCATTGGCTTATAAAATCAGCCAAAGCCCTTTGTTATCCTGCTTATATATTCTTCCCGGTAATCTCGGTACCGAAAAATTGGGTGAAAATATTTTTATAGATCAAAATAACTTTGATGGTATTTATTCTTTTTGTAACGATAAGAAAATTGATCTCGTGGTAATCGGGCCCGAACAGCCTCTAGTGAGCGGATTAACTGATTATCTGAATGATAAAAACATAAAAGTATTTGGCCCTAGTAAACTTGCGGCTGAAATTGAAGCTTACAAATCTTTTGCTAAATCATTAATGAAAAAATATAATATTCCTACTGCCGGCTACGCAGAATTCAGTTCCAATGAATATGAAGCGGCGAAAAAATATTTATCGCGGCAAAATTATCCGTGCGTTATAAAAGCAAACGGACTTGCTGCAGGCAAAGGTGTTTTAAT
>DAIERC010000407.1 GCA_027347125.1 Ignavibacteriales bacterium | reverse complement strand
TGCGGCGGTAAAAAAATGCCCGAAGATAGAAGCATCGGAAGTAGCTCTTACTCGCTTGTTAACCAGGACAGCAGTAAGGTAATTTTTCCTAATGACTTTAAGGGGAAAATTGTTGTGATGAGTTTTATTTATACAAACTGCCCGGACATTTGTCCGTTAACAACGCATAACCTGCAGATGATTCAATCAAAAGTAGAAGAAGAAGGAATTAGAAACGTTCAATTTTTAGAGCTTACATTTGATCCTCAAAGAGATATCCCATCAGTATTAAAAGAATACGGAGATATTAGAAGCGTTGATTATAGTAATTTTCAATTTCTAACAGGGCAAAAATCCGTGATTGATAATTTACTGCGCCGCATGGATGTTATTGCTTTACCGAGCGATACAACTGTTACGGAAACCGGCAAACAGATTTACTTTTTTACCCATACCGATAGAATAACATTGCTCGACCAGCAAGGCAACATTAGGAACGAATACAGGGGAAGCAAAACGGATGTTGATGCAATTTTTAACGACATAAAAAATTTGGGAGATTAGAATGACAGCAATTATTTTTTCGATGCTCGCATTATTAAGCGCAGGCCAAGCAAAGGTAACAGTACAAAACGCGTGGATAAGGCCCGCCGGCAAAGAAATGAACAGCGCAATGTATTTTGATATTGTGAATAACTCGGATAAACCCGATACTTTATTTAAGGCTGCATCATCAACGGCGGAGCTTGTGCAAATTCACGAAACATTTAATAAAGACGGTTTGATGGGAATGCGGGAAGTTAAGTATGTTGTTGTACCTGCTCATTCAACTTTGTCTTTCAAACCGAGCGGATATCATGTAATGTTTATAAAATTAAAAAGAGATTTTAAAGTTAAAACAAAAATAGACGCGTACCTTTTCTTTAAGAGTTCAGGCAAAATAAAAATTAAACCCCTGGTAAAATTACAATAACGTCATCATGTAAAGATTACCGTGCGGTTATCGTAAGCAAGAATTTTGCGCTGAACATGAAACCAAACTGCTCTAGAAAGAACAACCTTTTCCAGATCGCGGCCTTTTCGGATTAAATCGGAAATAGAGTCGGCATGACTTACCCGGACAACATCCTGTTCTATAATAGGGCCGGCATCAAGTTCAGCCGTTACATAATGGCTTGTTGAACCAATTATTTTAACCCCCCTTGCGTAAGCCGAGTGGTAGGGTTTGGCCCCCGGGAATGCGGGTAAAAACGAATGATGAATATTTATAATCTTGTTCGGATAGTAAGAAATAAATTCATCGCTGAGAACCTGCATATATCTTGCAAGCACTATAAAATCAATATTTAAATCTTTAAGCAACTCCATTTGTTTTGCCTCTTGCTCTTTCTTGTTATCTTTATCTATAGGAAACACATAGTAAGGAAGGCTAAACTTTTCTGCTACATTATTAAGGGTAGTGTGGTTGCTGATAATTGCAGGAATTTCAACATGCCATTCTCCGGCATGATATCTTGAAATAATATCATACAAACAATGAGGCATCTCCGAGACGAATAATGCCATCCGCAATTTGTCGTCTGAAAATGAAAGCTCCCATTTCATCATAAATTTTTTGCCGACATTGATATCAAACTCAGCCCCGATTTTTGAATTTTCTATTTTGAAATTTTCCAGATCCCATTCAACACGCATAAAGAAAACTTTTTTCTCCAGGTCTACATGCTGATCAAGATACAAAATATTGCCGCCGTATTTACCTATAAAATTCGTAACCGAAGCAACCAGGCCGGTACGGTCTGGGCAGTATATTAAAAGTATTGCCGAGCGGGATTTATTCTTTGACAATGTCGTTCCTTCTATTTGATGATAATGCTCCGTTAATACTCAAATCGGAATGTTTAAAAATAATTAATATTGAGTTATTAATTATTATCTTCTTCAAAAAAACTACGAGGTTAGACTATTACCCAATAAATCGATGTAAAACTGTATTATTAATCGATTTGATATTTTACCCGTAAATCTTATCTTGAATTACGGATATGCAATTTTTTAATATTTAGAGGTAAATAATAAAAGTTAAATCATGAACCCACCATTCAATAAACTTGGTTTAGCAATAACTTTTTCGCCAACCGGCAAAGCTCTTTTAAAAGAGGCTTATAGGTTAAAAGAATTATTCGGCGCTGAGCTGACTTTGATTCACGCCGGTAAAAAGGATAATCAAACGGAAGAGAAGCTAAATAACTTAATTAAAAATTCAGGTATCGACAAAAGTTCCGTGGAAATTATTTGGGCTGAAGGCGAGCCCGCCAAAGCCATAGTTAAAAGCAGCAAGAGCGCCGGAGTAGATTTATTAATTATCGGCGCTTTGGAAAAAGAATCGATGATGAAATATTATCTCGGTTCCGTCGCAAGAAAAATTATGCGTGAAGCCGGCACTTCAGTTTTAATTTTAAGATCACCGTCAGAAGAGCCTGCGCAATTTAAAAGGTTTTGCGTCTCTACCGATTACTCTTCCGAAAGCGAAAACACTATTAAGCGTGCATTTAATTTCGCAACGTTGGAACGCGCTGAAGAGTTTATGATTGTAAGAGATTTTAATGTGCCTGCGTTATCCAGCACAATAATGGATTCGGGAGATTCGAGCGATACAAAATTCTTAATCTCACAGATGCAGCATGAAGAAGAAGAGAAAATGGATATGTTTATAAAAGAGCTCGGCATCTACGGAATAACGATTACTACAAGATGTATTTTCGGACGCGAAGGCTGGGAAGCCGGTAATTTTGCCCGTGAAAACAGCGCGGATCTATTTGCCGTTTCCGGCGGCTCTAAAAAATTTAATATACTCGACAGACTTTTCCCCAGCGAACTTGAATATTTATTTAAAAAACTCCCTTCTAATCTTTTAATTATCCGGTAGCCGTTTATGCACCTTACTTCCGGAAATATCACAACATTTTTATTAAGCATAAGCGTTATGCTTTTGTTTGCTAAATTGTTTGGCGAGCTTTTTAATAAGATCGGACAGCCGGCGGTTGTCGGCGAAATTATTGCGGGTATTTTTTTAGGTCCAACGGTCTTTGGAACTTTAATGCCGGCAACTTTTACTACTTTGTTTCCGGATAATAATGAAGTAAAAATTGCGCTGGATGGAATTGTAAATCTCGCCGTAATCCTGCTGCTGCTTGTATCAGGATTGGAAGTTGACCTTTCGGTTATTGTGAAAGAAAGAAAAAAGGCTTTCCTAACCGGAGTAATGGGAATCATAATTCCGTTTGCTCTGGGATTTGTTGTTGCATATTCTTTTCCAGCTCTGATGGGAATAAAAGACGACCATATGAAACTTGTCTTTGCAATTTTTATGGGAACTGCGTTGTCAATTTCGGCGCTGCCTGTAATTGCAAAAACTCTTATGGACCTGGGAATGTTTAAAACACAAATCGGGCACATCATAATAGCTTCCGCAATGTTCAACGATCTTATCGGCTGGTTAATCTTTTCCGTTATACTTGGAATGATCGGAGTTGACAGTCACGGTTTAAACTTTTCGGAAACGTTTGTACTTATAATTTTCTTTACAATTTTTATTCTTTTTATAGTAAGGAAATTAATCAACTTGGTTTTACCATGGATACAGAAAAATTTTTCCTTTCCGGGCGGAGTATTAAATTTTATTTTGATATTAGGATTTCTGGGCGCGGCGTTTACAGAGTATATAGGAATTCACGC
>DAIERC010000368.1 GCA_027347125.1 Ignavibacteriales bacterium | reverse complement strand
TTCACTTTCAATAACAGCTTGTTCAATAAGTTTTCTTTCGGTAACATCTTGAATCATTATATGACGTGCGTTTTTACCTTCAAAAATTAACGGGTGCGCAATTATTTCAACATCAATTAAGCTTCCGTCTCTTCTTTTATGCTTAACGTTTTCGAGCTTATCTATTTTAGATGAAAGCTCCGTATAAGACCTTTCAAATTCAAACGTGCCGGGGTCCGGGCGCAAATCGGATATTCTCATCGAAAGAAATTCGCCGTTTGAATAACCGTAATGATTAACGGCGGCAGCGTTAACAGCTAAAATTTTAAATGTACTTAATTCCCAAATCAACATGGGCATCGGGTTTCTCTCAAACAAATACCTGTATGTTGTTTCAGACGATTTAAGATTATTGTTTAACGCTTTTACTTTTTTTAGTATACCGGCAATTTCTTCATTCTTTTCAATTAATTTTTTGTTGGAAATTGTTTTTATTTTATACCTGCTTAACAGAAAAAGCAGTACAATTAAAACAAGCGCGGAAATTACAACGGCCGATGTAAACAGCACACGTTGTTCTCCGGTTTTTAATAATTGAATTTCTTTTGCTCTCTTTTCGTTTTCATAAATACTCTGGTATTGAGAAATCTTATTCTGGTTGTCGGACAAATCGATCGAATCTTTCAAAGCCGAGTATTTTTCAAAATAATTTAGAGCATCCTGATAATTTTTTGATGCGTCATAAACTTTTTGCAATTCATAATAATCTTCCAGTATGATGCTTTTATTCCCAATTGTTTGAGCATTACCGATGCTTTCATTAAAGAAAGAAATACTTTTTTGATAATAGCCAAGGTAGGCGTACGTCATGCCCAGGTTTTTTTCTGTTTTAGAAAGCGTATTAAGGTTTTGCAAATTTTTACTCAACTCATATGCTTTAAGAAAATATGCAAGGGATTTTTTATGCTCTTTCATACTTCTGTAAATATTACCCAGACCGCTGTAAGTATTTACCACTCTGAAAGCAGGTTCCTTATAAGTTGTTCTTAAGTATAAAGCTTTCATCATGTATTTTATAGCTTCATTATAGTCCTTCTTCCTCCAGTAAATACTTCCCAGGCTTTGGTAAATGGAAGAAACTATATCGAAATCTTTATTCTTCCATGCATTTTCAACTGCCGTATCATATATTTCAGAACTCTTTTTCCAGTTGTCTTTGCTGTAATAAATCTCACCCATATGCCGCAGCGCCCGGTAATATCCTTCATTATCTTTAATCTCTTTATAGAATTGCGCGGCTGTTTTTTCGTTTGCCAGCGCGTTATCATAATTACCGAAGAAGATATTTATTTTGCTGATAGCTTGAAGTGTTCCGGCCATCCCGTTTTTGTCGTTTCCTTTTTTGAAAAGAGTCAGCGCGTTTTGAAAATATTCAAGAGCCTTTGTGTTTTCAGCCAGGTGCGAAAAAATATAACCGATATTTACAAGCGCCTCGGCTTTAGAAATATTATCATCGTATTTATCGCTTAATAAAATGGCCTGGTTATTATAGTACAAAGAGCTGTCGGTATTAACATCCATATAACTTGAGGCGAGCTGCAGCATAATAAATACAGATGCTTTGCCGCCGGCTTTGGGCAAGAGGAAATGATATACTTTTATTAGTTCCTTTTCATACTGGTTTATTTCTGTTAACTCACCAAACTCCTGGTAAATTGCCAAAATGCGGGCTAATATTTCGGATTGGCATTTGTAATCGTTAATTTGACGGGCAATGTTTAAAGAGCGCAAATAATATTTTAAACTCGAATCCCTGTTTGTTTTTGAAAAACCGGCGGCAATTTTTACAAAACCGGTCAGGCTATCCTTTGCCAGAGAAATATTTTTGGAGGAACCAGATAAACGGCTGTCTTCCGTTTTACCGAAAGAAAATACGGAAGCAAATAAGAATAAAAATATTAATACAAATACTTTCATTGCCGTTTGGCTCTTTCAAACCGTAAAAGAAAAATTTTTTCCATAAGAATAATTATATTATTTACATACTTGAATAACTTGCCAGCATCATATTCTCCGTCATTATCGGGAATCGAATAGTAAACACAGTTCCTTTTCCTTTTTTACTTTCTATTAAAATCTTAGCGCCGTTCAGGTCGCAATATTTTTTTACAAGCGACAAGCCAAGCCCGGTGCCCTCAAACCTTCGGGTATATCCTTGCTCTTCCTGGCTAAACGGATCAAAAAGATGCGGCATAAACTCCTCAGAAATTCCTATGCCGGTATCTGCAACGCTTGCTTCAATATACTCCGGTGAATGTTTTAGCCTTATTGTTACCCGGCCCTGCTTTGTATACTTAATAGCATTATCAATTAAGTTGGCAAAAATTTGCGTTGCCGTGTACCTATCAAGCAGGATGAGTTTTTTTCCGATCTTATTTTCAAAAAGAATTTCTAAACCTTTGATATTTGCCGCGGAAGCAAAATCCAGTATAAGGTTTTGTAAAATATCTCTTTCAAGATCTGTTTGTTCAAGATATGGTTCATACTTACCGGATTGCACATCGGCCATGTTAAGGATTAAATCGATTGTTCTTATTAATCTTCTGCCGCCGTTGTCTATGGCGTTAAAACATGTTTTAATATCTTCGCTTGCTTCATCTTTCAGTTCTTCTTTTATAAGCGAAGCGAAGCTCATTATAATGTTTACGGGGCTTCTTATTTCATGCGACATTTGTGCCAGAAACTCGGATTTAAGCTTATCGGATTTTTCCGCTCTTTCCCTGGCTAGTATTAATTGCTCCTGAAAATTTTTCAAGTCTGTAATATCTCTTAACACACCAAGCACTTTTACCGGTTGATCGTTTTCATCTTTAACCAGTTCTGCTCTTGTGTGAAGAATCCTAACCTCGTCGGTATCTTTTTTTCTAATTTCAAACTCTATATCAAAGTCGGAACCGTTTAATATAAGATTATTCATTGCCTCATCCAGCGCCTGCCTGCTTTTAGGGTTAGCCAGTTCCTTTATTTTATTGAACTCAATCGTTTCTTTATCGCGCTTATAACCATATATCAAAGCCGATTCTTCAGACGCCCAAACTATACCGGTTTTTAAATCTAATTCCCAGTTACCTACAAAAGCTATCTTTTGTGCTCTCTTCAGTCGTTGTTCATTTTGTATGAGCGCTTCCTCGGTGGTTTTTCTATATGAAATGTCTCTAACAATCCCTTGTACAATCGGTTTGCCTGCAATTGTAATTAATTTTCTTGATATTTCAATTGGAAGCAATGAACCATCCGGCCGGATGATTACATTTTCTATTGGCTGAAGAACATCGTCTTGCATATTAGATTCTATATTCTGGTTAAAATACCTTACAGCCTCTTCTTGTTTTTCCGCCGGGTAAAGTTTTGCATGGTTCATGCCTATAAGCTGGCTTAACGGCCTTTGAAGAAGCATGGAAGCCGCGGGATTGGCATCCAGAATAATTCCTGTTGAAGGATCGGCAAGTATAATTGCGTCGGGCCCACCCTCAAACAATGTTCTAAATCTTTCTTCACTCTCAATTACAATCTGTTCAATTAATTTTCTTTCGGTTTCATTTGTAATCATCACATGTATTGCATTTTTTCCCTCAAAAACAAGGTGGTGCGCAACAATTTCGGCATGAATCAAATCGCCTGTTTTTTTCCTGTGCTTAACAGTAAAGATTTTACCGGGTGAGTTTACTAGGCCGAGCATTATGCCATCATATTTTGAAAGATTTTCTTCTGCCCATAATTTTTTAAATGTTAAACCAATGAACTCATGTTCGGAATAACCATATTCTTTAACAGCAGATTTATTTGCCGCCAAAATGTTAAACACATTATCTACAAGAATAAGCATCGGCATGGGGTTTCGTTCAAACAGGTAGCGGTAAGTTGTCTCGGACTCGGTTAGATTTTTATTCAACTCGTTTAATTCATTCAGCACGCCGGCAACTTCCATATTTTTTTGCGACAGTTCTATATTGGTTTGTGATTTTGTTCTGAAACGGTTATAAATTACAATTGATAAAATTACAATTAAC
>DAIERC010000355.1 GCA_027347125.1 Ignavibacteriales bacterium | reverse complement strand
GCGTCGGCTGCGTATACGGATATGTTCAATAAATTTTGTCCAAGCCACAACAACCCGATTTGCACGCCGGTGCGGTAATTATTTTTAAAAAAGAACCAGGCTATAAGTGAAGGTATAATTATTTGCATTAATGTTCCGCCCAGGGTGTAAATAAATTTACCGAAAAACATAAATACCACATGCCCCCCTTCGTGAATTACAAGGTCGGCGTTATCTATTAATGTATAATGCCCGCGTGTTGTTAAAAGATAAATGCAAATAGGAATTAGTAATACGGAGACGAACCAGCTTCTTACAAAATACATGGTTTTAAAAGCAAATGTTGAGAGCTTCATTAATCTCCCTTTTAATTTTTATCTTCAAATATAAGATAACATTAAAATAGAGTCATGTTTTGCATTCAATGGATATTAGCATTCACAATTCAAAATTCAGCAGTCATAAATAGCTAATCCTCTTAACCGTAATAATGATCTCTTTTGTTGGCAGATTTCCGGCATTCATCCGAGCAGCAATAGTCGTTTTCAACTTTACATTCGTGGCAGGTAATAATTATTTTATCGCAGTTCCGGTTATGGCAATTTATATAGTAAGATGTAGGTTTGCCGCAATAATAGCATTTGGCAACATGCTTTAGTTGGGGGTCGGTGTTGGGCTCCACGACTCTTCTCTCGTCAAAAACAAAAACTCCCCCTTCCCAGTATGTATCCGGAAATTTTTTTGCGTAAGTAACTATCCCGCCGTCAAGCTGGTAAACATCTTTAAAGCCCTGTTCTATCATATAAGCAGACGCTTTCTCGCATCTTATTCCGCCGGTGCAGTATGTAACAATTGTTTTGTTCTTTTTGTCTTTTAAAGCATCAACTGCCTCCGGCCATTCTCTAAAATTTTTCATCTGCGGAGTAATAGCTCCTTTAAATCTGCCGATATTACTTTCATAACCGTTGCGTGCGTCTATAATAATAAACTCTTTTCCGCTTTCGTATAACTCCAGCAGTTTGTCGGGTGTAAGTCTTTTGCCGCCGTTTTTAAGCGATGTGCCGTTTAACGATGAATTCACAATTTCTTTTTTTACGCGGACGTGCATTTTAGAAAAAGCATGTTCACCGGCTTCGTCCTCTTTGAAAATAATATTTTCAAAGTAAGGATAACTTTTTAAATTCTCCTTATACTTCTTTATGGTTTCTTTTTTCCCCGACACGGTGCCGTTTATTCCCTCCTCGGCCACAAACACCCGTCCTTTAATATCGTTCTGAAGGCACCAGGCAAGGTGCTCATTCATAAATTGTTCGGGATTTTCAACTTCAACATATTTATAAAATAATAAAACCGCGTAGTTTTGTTCGGGCATAACGCTTCATTTTTTGTTAATATAGATAAGATAATTATAGAATAATCCGCGTCGTGAAAATAGAAATTTACAAACATATACCGTGTGATATAAATGAAAACCGGGTTATACAAAATTGCGGATATTGTAACGGCGATAGATGAGTAATAAAATAAGTACAATTTTATGGCGGGTAATTGCGCGTTATAATATTTAAATTAAAATTCACATTAACATTAAAATAATTTAATTGAAATCGTAGGAGAACATAGATGAAAATCGGATTTATCGGGCTTGGATTAATGGGGTTACGAATGGCTAATAACTTGCTGGAGAAAGGCAATGAACTTATAATCTTCAACCGGACAAAGGGAAAAGCCGAAACTCTTTTGGCAAAAGGCGCATTGCCGGCTGCCTCACCAGCCGAAGTAGGACAAGCGTCTGAAGTAGTAATTACTATGCTTGCCAATCCTGAAGCAGTTGCAAAAGTTGCGTTCGGCGAAAACGGATTTTTATACCAGATGGAGCAAAAAACAATCTGGATAGATTGCAGTACCGTAAATCCCTCTTCATCAATTACATGCGCCGCAAAGGCAAAAGGAATGAACATTCGTTTTATTGATGCGCCGGTTGCAGGCTCAATTCTTCCTGCTGAAAAAGGCGAGCTTACTTTTTTTGTAGGCGGAAATAAAAAAGATGTTGAAGAAGTAAAGCCGGTTCTTGAAGCTATGGGTAAAAAGATAATTTATCTAGGCGAAAACGGGAAAGGCACTTCAATGAAAATGGTAGTTAACATGATGCTTGGCCAGGCAATGGTTGCTTTTTCCGAAGCTATGATTCTGGGTGAGTCGCTTGGTATTTCCAAAGACACTTTGTTTGAAGCTTTAATCGGCGGGCCCGTTACAGCCCCGTTTTTAGCAGCTAAAAAAGATAAAATATTAAAGAATAAGTTTGATACCGAATTTCCTCTTGAACTAATGCATAAGGATTTTCAGCTGGCAACACAAACCGCTTACGAAAATAATATTGCGCTGCCCGCCGCTAATAATACTAAAGAGATATTCGCCCTGGCAAAAAAATTCGGCTTCGGTGAAAAAGATTTTTCGGCTGTTTATCAATTCCTAAAAAATTCTTAATGAAAAATTAAGCGTCTTACTTGCAGAGCGGAATTTCGTTTCGCTCTTTAATTGTATCCGGCCCAAATAAATTAATGAAAGATTTGAGTGATAAAATGCTATACTCAAAAAGTTTACGTTACAACCAGAACATTAAATTCATCCCCTTTACTTCCTATTCATTACCGATGGAAGCGAATTGAAGGATAGAGTTTATGTATACAAAATAAACGGACATTCTAATCAATAATTGTAACTTCTTCTTTATTATAAAAATATTTTGGACTGCGATGCGTTTAACAATTCCGGCCATCGCTATGCAAGTAAATAATTGACTTTTGTTTTAATTATTATAATTTAAGAAAGCAAACCAAAACATTTTTACAATTTGAATTCAGAAAATAATTTAATAAGCTCAATAGAAGGATTTGAAAGAAAGCGCAGGTACCTTGGTTTTTTCATTGGGCCTGTGGTTTTTTTCGTCCTTTTATTAATGAACACCCCGGAAAGTTTTATACTAAACGCCAAAGCTTTACTGCCTGCCTCCGCAACAAACGGGCAAATACTTGAACTTGCCGGAAGCACACAGGTTGTTCTTGCCCTGTTGATTTTAATGGTTATCTGGTGGATTACCGAAGCGGTGCCTATTCCCGTTACGGCTTTGCTGCCCGGGATTGTGCTTCCGCTGTTTCATGTTACCGGGTATTTCCAGGATAAACCTTTTCAATTTACCGCTAAGAATATTCTTCTTAATTATTCGAATCCCATAATCTTCTTATTTTTAAGCGGGTTTCTTCTTGCGGCGGCAATGCAAAAATGGAAACTTGACAAGCGATTGACCTTGTATATTTTGAGCAGGGGAAATTTAGCTAACAACTCAAAATTAATTTTGCTGGGCATGATGTCCATCTCCGCATTTTTATCGATGTGGATTTCGAATACCGCAACTGCTGCCATGCTGCTGCCTCTGGGAGTAGGAATTATAATGCAAAGCGAAGGTAAAACCGGGACATCAAATTTCGGCAAAGCAATTATGCTGGGAATTGCATGGGCTGCGTCCATTGGCGGGGTCGGAACAATAATCGGCACACCGCCTAACGGTATATGCGTATCTATATTAAGCTCGTCGGGCATTAAACAAATTAATTTTATTGACTGGATGAAATTCGGAGTTCCCTACGTAATAATTTTAATTCCAATAGCCTGGATGATCTTAGTAAAAATATTTCCTCCCGAAATAAAAAAAATAAAAGGCGGAAAGGAATTAATTTTAAAACAAAAGGATGAGCTCGGAAACTGGTCTAGGGGAGAAAAGCTTACCGTACTTGCGTTTGTAACCGTTGTATTATTGTGGGTAACAAATCCGTTCTGGCAGTATATATTTGCCGCGCCGGTTGCCGAAAAATTACAATGGTTTGACGAGAACATAATTGCCTTAACAGGCGCGTTATTATTATTCCTTTTACCGGTTAACTGGAAAGAACAAGAATTCGTACTCGATTGGTCGGATTCAAAATTTGTAGATTGGGGAACACTGCTGCTTTTCGGCGGCGGAATTGCTTTGTCAGACGGTATGTTTAAAACGGGTCTGGCAAACTGGATCGCAAGCTCCGCGGTATCTCTTGTCGGCTCACCTTCTACAATTGTTCTGGTAATTATTATTGTTTTATTAATAGATTTTCTAACCGAAGTTACTTCCAACACCGCGGTAACATCTATGATGATACCCATTGTAATTTCAATTGCAAGAGGAACCGGCGACGACCCGGTTGCATTGTCCGTAGCCGCTACAATAGCCGCGTCTATGGCCTTTATGCTGCCGGTAGCAACGCCTCCGAACGCGCTGGTTTACGGCACCGGTTATATTAAAATAACCGATATGGCTAAGGCGGGTTTTGTTCTTGATATTATCGGGTGGGTCTTTACGGTTCTAATTATTTACCTGGTTGCTCACGTACTATTTGGAATTATTGCAATGTAGCAAAATCAAAATTTGTTTCTGCTATTTGTTCGGAAAGGTTAACGTGAAAACGCTGCCCTCACCCTTTATGCTGGAAACTTCTATCTGCGCGTCGATAAAATCTACATAGTTTCTTACAAGAGCTAGTCCCAGCCCGTTTCCTTCAAATCGTCTTGAGTAACCTGAGTCTTCCTGTGTAAACGCCTGGAATAATTTAGGCAGGTATTCTTCCGATATTCCAATGCCTGTATCAGACACTTTTATGTATAAACCTGAACAATCACTTTTTGCCAGTTGAATTGTTACGCTTCCCGCATTAGTATATTTTATAGCGTTGTCAACTAGATTTTGTAATATCTCCGAAACTATATACTCATCCGTATTAATTTCTGTTTCTTCCGTCAGCCTGTTAAAAATCAGCGTTAAGTTTTTTGATTTAGCCGGAAATTCAAATTCTTTTACAATATGATTAATTATTTTTGATAACTCTACCGTCGAAAGAGATATTTCAAAATTACCTGTTTGCACGGCGGCCATATTCAGAATATGGTTTAATGTTCTTAATAATCTTTTACCCGCGCTGTCAATTGCTGAAAACGATACCTTTAAATCTTCTCTTACCTTTTCTTCCAATTCCTCTTTTAACAAAGAGTTGAAGCTGAGTATTACGTTAAGCGGGGTTCTTATTTCGTGTGACATTTGCGCCAGGAATTCGGACTTCAATCTGTCAGATTCCTCAGCTTTTTCCTTAGCGTTAATAAGCTCTTCCGTCATTTCTTTTTGGCGCGTTATATCTTCCTTTATTGCGATGAAATGAGTTATAGTATTGTTCCTATCCCTTAACGGCGAAATTAAAGTGTACTCCCAATAAAGTGTTCCGTCCTTTTTTTTATTTAATATTTCTCCGCGCCATTCTCTTCCGCCGGTAATTGCGTTCCATAGGGTTTGATAAAGATCTTCAGAATTTTTACCTGACTTTAATATGCTCGGATTTTTACCCAGCACTTCTTCCGGTTCATAGCCTGTTAAACGCGTAAA
>DAIERC010000340.1 GCA_027347125.1 Ignavibacteriales bacterium | reverse complement strand
ATTACTCCCCTTTAGGAATCCACAAGCATTTTTGATATTCTTAAGCAGAAAGAATTCGATTCTATCACCTAATTGGATTTGTAGCCTCATATTTCATTTTAACGGTGTAACATATAGTTAAGCATATAAAATCCATATCAGTATCTTTTGCTAAAGAAGGGCAAAATTAGAAATAATATAAATATTTTATCTTAAACACTCCCGCCCTTGCCGCAACATGCATTTTTTGTGGCAGAAGATTACCAGCAGCGTCATATTGATCGCTCCTGTTGTCAAGTTCGTTGTAAGCAAAGTATATCCAGCTTTTGGGAGAAAAATTATACGAGAAAAGAAGCCCGCTTATTATTTGTTCCATATGTTGAGAGGATTTATCGAAAAGGTTGTCCACGTAAACTCTAAGATTAATGTTATTTACCGGTGTTAATGAAAAGAATGGCCGGGCATCGTAAACAATATCCTCAACGTTTCCGGCAGGGTTTCCTTCGATCCACATATTGTAAGATGTACCGACTTGCAAATAATCCATTACATTCCAATCGGCATAAGCACCGAACCACGAATAGAAAGCTAAATAATCACGGTTAAAATTATAAGTCTTAGAATAGCCTCCGTAGAAATTTCCGCTCCACTTTGAGCTTGTGTTGAACCAGCCGTTATAGTCAATTTCATACGAACTGTACTTTATTCCCTGGTCTTTCGATTTGCCTGCAAGAAGTGTTATTTCATAACCCCAGTTGCTCCTGAAAGACATATTAAAATCCAGAACGGCCTGGTGATCTGTATAGTCCTCAACATTTTTATAATTTAAAGAAGCGCCACCTAGAATAAGGATATTACTGATGGGTCCATTATCAAAATACCAGATAGGTCCTGCAAGAGGTGTAAGTTCCGCTGTACCAATCCACGGCACATAACCAACCTGACTTATATCAAAATTTTTTCCGATATATTTTGTTCTTACAAGCGTCCACCAATGTTTTCCCAGGCAGGTATAGCCGGCAGAGAATGCATAGTCTCCCTGAGAATTTTTTACTGATCTGGCAACCTGGTAAGCTAGCTGCCAGTCCGGTTCTCTGAACGCGCCGTCAATGTCTATTACTCCGTAGGTAGTATCTTTTGTTAACTTTCCAACCATCAAAGTTCCGATGGACGAGTTTTCGCCAAATTGTTTTTTAACTCTTGCCGATCCGAATAATGCGCGCGGTTCAGTCATGGCAACCGTATCATTCATATAACTTGTTTGGTCAGTGGTTGCTACAAAGCCCCCGTATTCCCAATTATCAACACGACCGAAAGCTTTTGTACCAAGCACCAACGGCACTTCGCTGCCGTCAGGAAGTTTTTTGCCGATACGCCTGGAATAAAATAATTCAAGCGGACTGTAAAAACCGGTGTTGTTTTGTTTACCGGCGGCCATAAATATTTCATTGCCTTCGGTAAAGAATGGCCTGCGCTCGCTAAAGTAAGATTCATAACGTGAAATGTTAAATTCGTACGGGTCAGCTTCAATTTGCGCAAAATCCGGGTTAGCGGTTAATTGGAATTTCAATTCCGGCGACGGGTTGTACATAATATCAAGTCCAGCGTTCGGGTCCACTTTATATTTGCCGTCTTCAAGATACTTAGCTTTTACCAAGCCAACCGGATATATTTCTAAATTCAATCCTTTAACTGACGGTTTAAAATTTTCAAAAATAAGCTGGCCGAACTTTGATATTCTTTGTCCTTCGTTCCTTTCATATTTATTCCAGTACAGGTCTTCCGACTTTGAAGGAATCCACCTATCAAAATCCAGCCCCCAGGTAGAAAGTTTAGAATTATATTGAATGGATTTGTAAGGAATTTTCATTTCGGCTACCCAACCCCAATCGTAGCTTTTGGAAGCAGCAAACCAGATACCGTCCCAGTTGTAATCCCTGTTCCTGGCATCATCCAGAAGCCGGGCATCTATTCTTGCCCCCGAAACCGTTACACCGAATTTATAAGCCGTCTTGTTATCGCCGAAAGTATCAATCATAAAAGAAACAAATTCACCGGAAGTATTATCGAGCATTCCGGTGAATGGCTGAATATCTTTTTTATCTTCATAACATATTATCAGGCAATAAAGTGCGTCATCAGTAGTTAATACTTTAGCCACGGTGGGCCATGTTGGTTTTTTATCGTAATAAGGTTGCATCTGGAAAAAGTTAGTTGCCGAGTCGGCTGTGCTCCATACCGGGTCAATAACGCCGTCTATTTTTATGCTAACATCAGTTTTTTTCAAGTACAATTTCTTACCGTTATTATTTGCTGCTAATGTTAATCCGGTAAAAAGAAAAAGAAAAAGTAGAGATATTTTCATACGGTTTTATATTTTATTTTAATAATGTTTTTTTGACTAACGGTTAAAAATTAAGGTTACATTTTAATTTCTTTAATTATTTTGATTTATATATCGGACGAATCTAATTATTATTAATTATCAGCCGTCATCATTTTGGATAGCCGGATAATTTTAGGCGGCGAACGGCTTTATTATTTGACTGGTTAGACTTTTATAATATATAAATGTTAGTGCATTTTGTTCTTATTTCTACAATCTCAGAAAAGTTATGCTGTCAGCTATTTTCGTTCTAAACTTAATTTCTACCAATAGAATTATTCAGGATCCTTTTTTAATTTTGCACATCTAAAAATATGATTGATTTTATTCCGAATAAAAGGTATTGATAATGAAATACGAAATGAAAGATTTTACCGAAGATGTAATTAAAAAGAGTTTTAATATTCCGGTGCTGGTAGATTTTTGGGCGGAATGGTGCGGCCCTTGTAAAATGCTTAGCCCTGTACTTGAAAATTTAGCCGAAAAATTTTCAGGCGAATGGGACCTTGTAAAAGTTGATTCCGATAATAACCAGGAAATTGCAGCGCAATACGGGGTAAAAGGAATTCCAAATGTTAAATTGTTTATTGATGGCAATGTTGTTGATGAATTTACCGGCGCTCTTCCCGAGCACAAAATTCTTAGTTGGTTAAAGAACGCAATACCGGGAAAGAATCAGAAAAAGATTGATAACGCTATTGATTTGCTTTCAATGGGCAATGATAATGAGGCGAAAGAAATTTTACGAAGCGTAATTACTGCCGAGCCGCAAAACGAACAGGCAACGGTAATCATGGCTAAAGCAATATTTTTTGAAGACCCGGGACAAAGCATTAATCTTATTTCCGGTTACGATGGGTTTTCGGATTACTTCGAGACGATTGATTCGTTAAGAACACTTAAAAGACTTTTCGATCTAAAGGGAAATGAGCTACCGGAAAGCGAAGTTAAAGAAAAATATTTTAACGCAATTGAATTCATAAAGAAAAAGGATTTTGATAACGCGCTCGTAAATTTAATTGATGTAATTAGAACCGATAGGTCTTTTGATGATGACGGCGCAAGAAAAGCTTGTATCTCAGTGTTCAAATACCTTGGAGAGGAAAATGAAACTACGTTAAAGCATAGGAAAGATTTTGGCAGCGCTTTGTATGTTTAACAACTAACATTTGTTAGATAACTTAAAACATGCACTAATGCCGATGTATAAGAGTTTACTATTTAATCAAATACTTAACCTAAAAATTATTTCTCAAAATATTTAAAAAAGATTGCATGTATTATAAGATCACCCCGCCTCCCAGGCAAATCTGATCGTCATAAAAAACGGCAAACTGGCCTGGCGCTATTCCCCGGTCAGGTTTATCTATTTTAACTTCCGCCGTTCCGTTATCAATAAAATTAATTGTACATAGAAATATATGAGCGCCGTGGCGAATTTTTACCGATAGATTTTTCTTCTCAGGTTTTCTATCAGCTATCCAATTAAATTTTCCTACGCTAAATGTATCGCGCGCAAGTTCGGTTATGTTTTCGCGTGAAATGTAAATTATGTTTTCTTTAACATCCTTTTTTACAACATACCACGGCCCGCCCGATAAACCAAGCCCAGAACGCTGTCCGATTGTATAAAAGTAATATCCGCTATGCGTACCTACTTTATTTCCTGTATCGATGTTAATTATATCTCCCTTAATTTCGCCGAGATGATGTTTAACAAAATCATTAAATTTTATCTGGCCTAAAAAGCAAATACCCTGGCTGTCTTTTCTATCCATATTAGGCAAATTATATTTATGAGCAAGCTCTCTTACTTCGGATTTATTAAATCTTCCCAGCGGGAAATAGGCGCGTTGTAATTGTTGCTGCGTAAGATAAGCAAGAAAATATGTTTGATCTTTTACCGGATCGGGTGTTCTTTCAAGCCGGTATAACCCGTCGATTAATTCTAGTTTAGCGTAATGACCACTCGCGACCTTTTCAAACGAATCGTCTATCTTGTCATAAAACTGACCAAACTTTATTAGACTGTTGCAAAACATGTCCGGGTTTGGAGTGCGGCCTTCTTTTATTTCTTCGATAGTATAAGTTACAACCGTTTCCCAATATTCGGTTTGCAAAGGAAGCACTTCAAGCGGAACGCCGGCTTGCCGGCAAACTTCTCTCGCATAGCTTAAATCTTCCTCCCACGGGCAGTCGCCAAGAAACGAGAACTCATCTTGAAGCCATATTTTTAAATAGTACGCGGTTATATCGTGCCCTTCTTCTCTCAACAACCGCAACGCAACTGAACTGTCTACGCCACCGGATAATAAAACTGCTACTTTCATATCAACCATTAAAATTTTGTGAGCTAAAAATAAAAAAAGTTAAGGCTTTAATTAAGTTAAAAATTTATAGATAAGCTTTTTAAAAGATGAAGTAAAAAATAACTTCATTTGTTTTTCGCGGATTCGTTGTCCTTCTTTTCCTTTATATTCTCCGGTGGCTTAACCTGAACTTCTTTCCGGTTCTTCAACCTAGAAATAATCTGGTCATATAAATCTTTATTCACTTTACTTAAAATTATTGTTTGTAATGTTTTTGAATTTTTTATCGTTGCAAAAAATCCGATAGCCAAACTTTTCTGCCCATCATGTATTTTCATCAAGCTGTTTATTTTATCTTCAAATATACCGCCGGTAAGTTTATCGATATCTTTATAATAAACTACTATCTCTTTTTTAGATAAAGCGAATTTGCTGCATTTTATTTTTTCAACATCCGCTTCAATATTAAAAGGAAGTATCTTATAGAGCATTAAGAAATGCCTGTTTAAAAAATAAATCAATAAAAGCGCGATGGTAAGAGGAATAATGTTTACCAGCGATTGGTCCAGGTTGGCAGCAGCGCCGAAAAGATAAAATAATAAAACCACCGTAACGGGAATATTTCCATATCTGTATAAAAAACGCAACGGCAATGAATAAGTAAATTTTTGCATCCGAAGTTCTCAAAATTAACTTTTAAATTTAAGCATAATCCGGGAATTCTTTTAGTGCGGGAAAAATAGGTACATGCGGCAGACGTTTATATTGCCGGGTAATCCTAATTTTACAATGTATTCTTGCTGCCTTAATAATTTTAACTATTACGGAAGTAAGAAGAAACAAATATTATAATAAATTGCTCGCTAGTTCTGCCAGTTCAGAGCGTTCACCTTTTTCAAGATTAATATGCGCGTAAAGTTTTTGTCCTTTAAAGTGGTCTATTAAATACGATAGTCCGTTCGATTCTGAATCCAGGTACGGATGATCAATCTGGTATATGTCGCCTGTAAAAACAACCTTAGAGCCTTCGCCCGCGCGCGTTATAATAGTTTTAATTTCATGCGGCGTAAGATTTTGCGCTTCATCCACAATAAAGAAGATACGCTGCAAGCTTCTTCCGCGAATGTATGATAAAGGCTCTATAACCAGTTTCTCCTCTTTTAACATATTATTTATAAGCTGGCTTTGTTTATCGTTTTCGGTAAATTGATCCTGAATAACTCTAAGATTATCCCACAACGGCTGCATATAAGGTTCAATTTTGCTTTGAACGTCGCCGGGCAGGTAACCGATATCTTTATTGCTAAGCGGTACAATCGGCCGCGCGATAAAAATTTGCCTGTAAAATTTTCTAATATGCAATGCGCTTGCAAGCGCCAGCAATGTTTTACCGGTTCCCGCTTTGCCTGTCATGGTAACAAGCGGAATGTTGTTGTTTGTAAGCGAGTCAACCGCAAAGGTTTGTTCCGCGTTTCTCGGTTTAATTCCATAAATAATGTTCTTGTCAACTTTTCTAAAATTCTCCATTTCCTGGTCAAGGTAAGCCAGCACGGAGCGGTTGGAGTTGCGAATAATATAATATTTGTTGGGTACAAGTTCGCACTTTAATTTTTTTGCCATCTGTTTCGCAGGCACTTCATATGGCGCTTGAAAAAGTTTTATTATTAATTCATCGTCAAAATCTTCAACTATTTCTTTGCCGCTGTAAAGTTCTTCGATGCTGGATACTCTGTCGGTTGTATAATCTTCGGCAAGGATGCCCAGCGCTTTGGCTTTCATGCGAAGGTTGACGTCTTTGGAAACAAGAATTACTGTGGATTTATTTTTAATTTTTTGGCTTGATTCAACCGCAACGGATAAAATACGATGGTCGGGAGTATCCTCTTTAAATATATCTTTTATTTCGGGCGATATTCCCTGCGCAATTCCAATACGCACTTTCCCTCTTCCCTTGCCCATAGAAACGCCGCCGTTGAATAGCGCCGTGCCGGTCATTGAATCCAGAGTTCGTGCAAACTCGCGGGCATTTAAATTTATTACCTGGCTGCCACGTTTAAAATGATCTAGTTCCTCTATTACGGTTAAAGGTATTATTACATCATGTTCCTGGAATTGATTTATGCAGGAAGAATCATGAAGAATAACATTTGTGTCTAATATAAAAGTTTTGTTTTGTTTGGATGTTTTGGCGGATGAAGTTTGTTTTTTTGTTTTCATTCAGCATTACTCGTTTGTTGATTCAAATATGCGGAAAATAAAAAGATATGACAAGGGTTTTATCATTTATATTGTTAAGAATTTATTAATAATTTTGTAGATCACAAAACTCCGGTATAAATATTTTGTGAAATTTTATAAATGAAATTCTATATTTATTAATCATCAAAAAAAAATCTATTCGGCGTGAAGATAATCACTAAAAATTTAAGTTGGCAAATTGTATCTAAAATCTCTTTCTTTTATATTTGTTAAACTTTTAGAAAAGATAGTTGAACAAAGGAATTAAAATCGAAAATAATCCGGCAATTGGTTTAATATTTAGAGTCTATTGTATAAAATAGTCCCGATTTTCATCGGGACTATTTTTTTGCCCAAGCTTTTATAAACAAAATAACGACGAGGAAATGAATAAAAAAAATTTAACCGCCAAATTGATATTGGAAGACGGCACCGAGTTTATCGGTACAAGTTTCGGTTATCCGAAAAATACCAGCGGCGAAGTAGTATTTAATACCGGCATGGTCGGCTACCCGGAAACCATGACCGATCCGTCCTACAGGGGCCAGATTTTAGTTTTCACTTTTCCGTTAATAGGAAATTACGGTATACCCGGAAATGAAAGAGAAAATGGTCTTTTAAAAAATTTTGAATCGGAAGCTATTCACTGCCGCGCGCTTATAATTTCCGATTATTCAGATGAATTTTCACACTGGAACGCGAAACGTTCGCTTGCCGACTGGATGAAGGAGCAACAAATACCCGGCATTTACGGAATCGATACCAGAATGCTTACAAGAAAATTACGCGAAAAGGGCACGATGCTCGGAAAGATTGTAATAAATGAAAATGAAGAAATCGATTTTGAAGATGTTAATAAATTGGATCTGGCAGGACAGGTAAGCATAAAAGAACCGGTTGAATATAAAAGTGACGGGAAGAAAATTATTCTTGTAGATTGCGGCACAAAAAACAATATTATACAGGCCTTTTTAAAAAGAGGTATTACCGTTCTCCGCGTTCCTTATGATTATGATTTCACAAATGAAAAAGCAGACGGAATTCTTGTTTCAAACGGCCCCGGCGATCCTAAAACATGCAGGGCAACAATAGAAAATGTAAAGAAAGCGATGGGCACCAACATACCGATGCTTGGTGTTTGCCTCGGCAGCCAGATTATGGCATTGGCCGCTGGCGCCGATACTTATAAACTAAAATACGGTCATAGAAGCCATAACCAGCCTTGCAATGAAATGGGCACAAAAAGATGCTACATAACATCACAAAATCATGGCTACGCAGTTGATGCCGAAACTTTACCTGAAGATTGGCGCGAATGGTTTGTAAACGATAACGACGGCACTAACGAAGGCATAATCCATATTTCAAAACCTTTGTTTGCGGCACAGTTTCATCCTGAGGCTTCTCCTGGACCGGATGATACCGAATTTATTTTTGACATGTTTGTGAGGACTTTAAAATGATAAAAAGAGGCAAACCAAAAAAAGTTTTAATACTAGGTTCGGGAGCTTTACAAATAGGCCAGGCAGGCGAGTTCGATTACTCCGGCAGCCAGGCAATTAAAGCTTTAAAGGAAGACGGAATTTCTTCGGTTCTTATAAACCCGAACATCGCAACAATTCAAACCTCGGAAAACTTTGCCGACAAAGTTTATTTCATGCCTATAAGAGCAGAATTTGTTGAGCGGATTATTCAGAAAGAACAACCCGATAGCATTCTTCTTCAATTCGGCGGACAGACGGCATTAAACGTAGGTGTTGAACTTTTTGAAAAACGCATACTTGAAAAATATAACGTAAAAGTTCTCGGTACCCCGGTAGAAGCTATCCAGGACACCGAAGATAGGCTTTTGTTTGCCAACAAAGTAACCGAAATCGGTTTAAAAGTTGCGCTTAGTAAAACCGCCGGCAATGTTGATGAGGCTTTACAGGCAGCCGAAAAGATCGGCTTCCCGGTAATGGTTCGCATCGCTTACGCTCTTGGCGGATTAGGCTCCGGCATTGTTTACAACAAAGAAGAGCTTCTGGAAAAAGCAAGAAGGGCTTTTACTTTTACAAACCAGATTTTGATTGAAGAATCGTTAAAAGGCTGGAAAGAAGTTGAATACGAAATTGTAAGAGACAAATACAACAACTGTATTACCATCTGCTCTATGGAAAACATTGATCCTATGGGAATACATACCGGCGACAGCATTGTAATAGCGCCGGTGCAAACTCTTTCGGCGCATGAAAATTTTAAATTAAGATCTATAGGAATAAAACTTATACGCCACCTCGGTGTTGTGGGCGAATGCAATATCCAGTATGCGCTGGATCCGAATTCCGATGATTACAGGATTATTGAAGTAAATGCGAGATTAAGCCGCAGCTCGGCGCTCGCTTCGAAGGCTACCGGTTACCCGCTTGCGTTTATCGCCACAAAACTGGCCTTGGGTTACGCGCTTAACGAAGTAGTAAATATTATTACTCAAGAAACTTCGGCATGTTTTGAGCCCGCGCTTGATTACGTTGCGCTTAAGTTCCCGCGCTGGGATCTTCAAAAATTCCGGCAGGTTAGTACTCAGCTCGGCTCCGAGATGAAATCGGTTGGCGAAGTTATGTCGCTCGGCCGCAGTTTTGAAGAAGTGATGCAAAAAGCAATACGAATGTTAGACGTAGGAATGAAAGGTTTTGTAGGCAACAACATTGTATTTGAAAATCTAGACAAAGAGCTTTCGGAACCCACAGACAAACGCATCTACGCAATTGCCCAGGCTTTGAAAGACGGTTATTCGGTAGATAAAATTCACGAGCTTACAAAAGTTACGAAGTGGTTCATCTATAAGATGAAAAATATTATAGAGACCGAGAAAAAACTGCAAAGCAAAAAGCTTAACAGAGTGAACGCAGATTTAATGCGCGAAGCAAAGAAGAACGGTTTCTCGGATATTCAAATAGGCCAGCTTGTAGAAGCTACCGAGTTTGAAGTGAGGAACTATCGGAAAAGCATGAAGGTAATTCCGGTTGTAAAACAAATCG
>DAIERC010000330.1 GCA_027347125.1 Ignavibacteriales bacterium | reverse complement strand
CCGTCTATTTGGAATTTGACGGCAAGGTCGAACCATTTTATTTTATCTTGATCGCTTAGCATAAATGTTAAATAATTCCTTTTTATGTTTTTACTATCGAAAATTTTTATCAAATATTTATAAAAGTTAGTAATCCACATAAAGTAAATTAATAGCCAGGACAGGAAAAACCGGAATGGCAAATTATAATAATTTCGGTTGAGCTAAAAATAATTCGACGAATATAGAAATGAATTTGTATGTGTGTTGTAGAAATTATATTTTTGCTTCTATGCTTATCGAAATAAATAATGCGAGACAATATGGAAATTTCTGAAAGTATTAAAATACTAAAAGCACTGGCGGATTCAAGCAGATTGATGATAATTAATTCGTTGATACAAAAAGCGCAATATGTTGAAGAATTGGCGCAGCGGCTTAACCTTGCCGTATCAACGGTTTCGTTTCATCTTAAAAAACTTGAAAGCGCAAACCTGGTTTATAAAAAGAAGGAACAATATTATGTTGTCTTTCACATAAATGAAGAAATTTTTAATTACACTTTAAAGGAAATGATATCTTTTGAAAATAATTATAAGAAGGTTCAGGACGAAAGAATTCAAAATTACAGGGATAAAGTGCTTAATACTTTTTTTGATAGCGGCAAACTAAGAAGAATGCCTTCGCAGTCTAAAAAGCGTTTAATTATTCTTGATGAAATAATTAAAATATTCGATATAAATAAAATTTATTCGGAGAAAGAAATTGATTCTATGATCGGGGAAATTTTTGATGACTACTGTACAATAAGGAGATACTTTGTTGATGAAAAAATGATGTTTAGAAAAAAGGGAGAATACAGACTTAACCTTAACTATAGAGGCGAATCTTCGTCGTCAATACCTTTCCTAAAGCTTGCGAATGATGACGTAAAAAAGAGGAAGATTAAAAAACATTTAACCAAAACAGCAGGGCAAAATATAATGAGTACTCGTTCTGAAATTAAAAGAAATTATAAAATGACTCATCCGCCGATGGGGGTTTACCAAATTAAAAATAAGCTGAACGATAATATTTATTTCGGCAGCAGCGTAAATCTTAATGCTATTATTAACAGGCACAAAGCGGAACTTAATATAGGTATCCACAAAATAGATGACCTAAAACAGGCATGGAACATGTACGGCGAAGACGGAGTTATATTTGAAATAATAGATAAACTTGAACCGAAAGAAGATCCCGATTATAATTATACCGAGGACTTAGCTACGCTTAAAGACTTGTGGAGTGAGAAATTAAAAGAGAGCAAAAAAAATTATTTTAAATTGCACGGTACTTCAATAAAAAACAAATTGTAAAGTACTTTTTTTCTTAAAATTTTTCTATCAAAACCCACGAGGGTCTTGCGCCTACATGTATTATTTCAAGAGGTTTTAATTTACCTGTCCTTTGATCGATTCTGTAAGAAGCTATATTATCTGAATCTTCACCGGCAGTAATTAAAAATTTTCCTCCTGGTGCAATATTGAAAGCCCGCGGGGTTTTTACAGTAGAAAATGTACCGATAAATTCTAACCTTCCTGATTTACTGTTAACCGAAAAACCAGCGATGCTGTTGGGGCCTCTGTTCGTGGTATATAAAAATTTATTGTTGGGGGTTAAATGAATATCGGCGCTCGTGTTTGTGCCGTTAAAATTTTTCGGTAATGTTGAAATAGTTTGAAAAGGAGTAATGATTCCGCTGAGGCTATTTAAATGATAAGCGGTAACGGTTCCGTTTAATTCATTTACAAAATAAATAATTTTATTCTTATTGTTAAATACAAAATGCCTTGGCCCAGTTCCTGGCGGGGTATTTAATATTTTAGGATTGTTTGGTTTTATTTTTCCGGTACCGGCATCAAAAATAAACTGATATATTTTATCTGCGGATTTATCGGCTACATAAAGGAACCGGTTTGTTTTATCTACCAGGATGGAATGGGGATTTTTCTCGGTGCTGTCCACCTGTATAGGAGTCTTTTCTATCTCGCCGTTTTTTTGTATGGTGTATATTCCTATCGTTGAAGCATTGTAATAAGCCGATAAAAGATAACGCCCGGTTTTGTCTGTAGAAATGTACACCGGGTTATCAACTGCGAGAATTGTATTGAGAAGTTTTAATAAACCTGTTTTATGATCAACTTTATAGGACGAGATGGAGTTTGAAGTTCTTTGCGCAACATACAAATATTTTTTCGAAGGGTCCAATGTTATAGAAGCAGGCCCCCCATTTATATCTTGCTTTTTTAGAAAATGTAATGCCCCGGTAAGTGGGTTCATCTTGTAAATTGCTATGGCATTGTCGTCTTTAAGTGTTACGTAAACGAAATAATTTTCGGCGGTACTTTGCAGTGCCTTAACAGTGTTAAAACTTAACGCAGCTAAAATTAAAAAAGTGAAAAATCTTAAAATGGAATTTTTAATTAGTTTCATAATAGACTTTATAAATATGCTTGTTGGAAATTTACTAAAAGATTCGTTTGATAAAAACGTTGATTTTCATTTATGCGATTGAAAAATATTTTCAGGTAAAAAAGTTACGCCAGAAAACATTTTTATCATTTTATATTAAGCGCTTAATTCAAATTGTTAATAAGATTGAAAATATTTTACCGGTAAATATCATGCATTCACCGATTTTCTGTTTAGGATGGCAATGGCAGGGTTTATTTTAGCAGGCAAGAAACAGATGCCCCGGAGAAGATTTGGCTTTCTTGCGTTATTCAAAAACTCAATCTATAAACATTTTTTTGAAGCTAATTTGTAAAACTTTAATTATTTTATACGTAATATTTTTGCTTAAGCTGAACTTAACCCCGTAAATTGCAACGCATCTCATTTTTTAATGACGGTTTTTCCATCATTTAAATGAGAATTTCTTTATCGCTGATAATTATTATTTAATAATTGAATACAAAAATCTTAAAAAAATACAGATAGAAGTAATATGGAAAATAAAAATACAGATTTGTCGTCATTAAAAATTGATCGTTCAGAGAAAAAACATATTCCTGGTTCCGGTAAAAAGATTACAATTATTGCGTCGGTAATTGTTTTTCTTGTACTGCTATATTGGGGATATTCGTTTACAGGTTCCTACTTTAATTCCGCTGTTGAAGTAAAACTAACTACTGCTATTCTTCAAACGCCATCGCAGGCAAACGCGGTATTAACGGCAAGCGGATACGTGGTGGCGCAGCGGAAAGCCGCGGTTGCTTCCAAAGGAACCGGCAGATTAATTTATCTTGGGGTTGTTGAAGGCGACAAAGTAAAAAAGGATGAAATAATTGCCAGGCTTGAAGACAATGATGTTGAGGCCCAGCTGGCCGAGGCAAAAGCCAACCTGGAATTTCAGCAAGCGGGACTTAAGGATGCCGAAAATACTTTTCACCGGGAGAAGGAATTGTTAAAAACTAGATCGGCTTCACAATCTGATGTTGACGCCGCTGAAGCAAATTATAAAAAGGTTCTCGCCTCCATAGATGTTGCCAAGGCAAATGTTCAGGCGGCGGAAGTTGCGATTGAAAATACAATAATTAGAGCTCCTTTTGACGGTACGGTTTTAACAAAGAATGCCGACGTTGGTGAGATTGTTGCTCCTCTTGCGGCTGGTGTAAATTCGAGAGCTGCGGTTGTTACTATTGCCGATATGAAATCTTTACAAGTTGAAGCAGATGTTTCCGAGTCAAACATCGAACGAATTATACCGGATCAAAATTGCGAAATAATTCTAGACGCGTATCCCAACCACAACTACCCCGGCTATGTTGCAAAGATTGTTCCTACAGCAGATAGAACGAAAGCAACCGTTATGGTTAAAGTCGGCTTTAAAGATTACGACAAGCGGGTTTTACCCGAAATGAGCGCAAAGGTTATTTTCTTATCGAGAAGTTCGAATCAAAACACAGGCAATCAGCAACCGGCGCTCGTTGTTCCTAATACCGCAATTGCAGAAAGAAACGGGAAACAGGTTGTCTTTACTGTTAAAAATAATACTGCTGTTGAAGTGCCTATTACATCCGGCAGGCAATTCGATTCTTTTGTGGAGATTAAATCGGGGTTAAACAACGGTGACCAGGTAATTGATAATATTACGGATAAAATAAAAGACGGTGAAAAAGTAAAAATACAATAAACTCACTACTGTCCGGTTATAAGTTGAATAGGGACAATTGGTTATAGTCATGGTCAAATTCATTTTTGTAATTAGCATCAGAAAACATTGATTTAATGGATGTTTTCTCAAATATTGATATGCTGATTAATTGTAAAAAAGTGTAGAGGGAATGCTCTATTTTTAATCTTTTTTTTATGATTGCAAGAAGGACATAAACAGAAATAGCAATACAAACTTGAGTCTTAACAGCGTTTGGAGAGTTACCATAAAAAGATTTGATCTTAAGGTTCTGTTTAATCCACTTAAAGAATAACTCAATCTGCCATCGCTGCTTAAAAAGATTAGCGATTGTAAGAGCAGGCAAACGGAAATTATTTGTAATGAAAACAAGCCTTCGGTTGTTTTGAGAATCAAAATATTTTATACGACGTAGTTTCTCCGGATAATATTTTGATGGATAAAAACCTTTAAGGAAGATTGATTGGTCGCAAATTAACCCTAGGGATTTATCTACTTGATGAGAATAAATTCTATGAAACCGGAAATTAGATTTAGCTCTGGTAACAAAGTATGCGCTGCCGCTGTTCAGTTTATAGAGACGTTCAAAATCAATATAGCCCTTATCGATAACATAGAAAGCTCCGATTTCTGTTATGAGTTCATCTAGTATATTGACATCGTGCACAGAGCCGTCAGTAATGCTTATAAACGATGGGATATTATTTTGCAAATCTAAAAGAGTATGTATTTTTATAGCGCTTTTTGTCTTCCTAAATTTTGCCCATGGAAATAAGGATAGGCATAAATCAATTGTTGTCGAGTCAAGGGCATAGACAGTTTCGTCGAGTTCTTTGAAAAATTTATCGTCTCTATAAAGTTCCTTAGCTTGGTTTATAAGTATATATGCAAAGTCGGAATATATTCTCCAGTCTCTATTATTATTGGCATCTGCTAAAGTTGAACGTGAAATCTTACTTCGAATACCGACATGATATAATTTGTTTTGCATTGCCCTAAGACAAGTTTCGATATCTCTTAAAGATTCCCTATAGGTTAATTGAGCAAAAGTCATAACAAGAAGTTGTTCCCAACAAGTAAATGATTGAACCTTATAGTTGCCTCGATATTTTTCAACGCAACAATTGAAATTATGTTTTGGTATATAACTCATAATCTGCGAAAAGATTGTTTGACCTTGATTCATTTTGCCGCTCCAAGATTTTGATTGGTTGCGACAATATTAAATTCAA
>DAIERC010000300.1 GCA_027347125.1 Ignavibacteriales bacterium | reverse complement strand
TGGGAGTAAATCTTGAAACAAGCCTTGGGGTTTTAAGGGTAAGTTTTGCTTTGGCAAAAGGTGATTCTTTTTCCGATGCGAAAATTCATTTTGGCATTGTTAATGAGTTTTAAGTGCTTATCTAAAAGTTTATTGATTTTTGTCTTTAACTATAATTAAAATTGAAATATTTTTTTTAACAATACAATCATGATAAAAAAAGTTCCGGCAATAATTAAAGTAATACGTCCACTTAATTTTTTAATCGTAATATTTTCTGTTTTAGTCTCGGCACTTATCTGTGTGAAGGCTACTTACTCAATGCCGGTAATTCTTGCCGCAGCTTTTTCCGCAGCATTTGCGGCTTCAGCGGGAAATATTATAAACGATATATTTGATGTGGAAATTGATAAGTGGAACAGGCCAAACCGACCGCTGCCTGCAAAATTACTGAGTATAAAAAACGCGAAAAATCTTTATGTATTGTTTATCGCTTTTTCATTAGTCCTTGCGTACATTGTAAATATAACGGCGTTTGTAATAGCTTTATGTGCCAACATCATTTTGTTTTTTTATTCCTATAGATTTAAATCTGTGCCGTTATTAAGTAACTTTGTTGTGGCCTTGAT
Source organism: Ignavibacteriales bacterium (assembly GCA_027347125.1). Lineage (GTDB taxonomy): Bacteria > Bacteroidota > Ignavibacteria > Ignavibacteriales > Ignavibacteriaceae > FEN-1297. The sequence continues at coordinate 10,394 of DAIERC010000300.1, read as the reverse complement.
GACCGGACTTGCGTTTTTATACGGCGGAATAGCGGTTGGAAATATTGGTTACTCTTTTATTCCTGCAATTTTTGCTTTTTTAATTAATGGAATGCGGGAAATTGTAAAAGATATGGAAGACGTAACGGGCGATAGTTTAAATAAAATATATACGTTTCCCCAGCGGAAGGGCTATCTTGCATCAAAATATTTAATACTTTTTATGGGAGTTTTTTTAATTGCAGCAACAATATTTCCTTTCATAATTAAGTTATATAAGATAGAATACTTTGTTATTATTATGGTGTTTGTAAATCCATTAATTGTCTTTTCAATTAAAAAATTATTTGACGATCATTCTCGTAATAATTTGCGTAAAATAAGTTTCCTTTTAAAATTAAATATGATATTCGGATTAACAGCAATTTACCTGGGCAAATGAAAAATTTTGACAACTCTTTTCTAAATGAAAAAATAAAATTGATTGCCGGCGTTGATGAAGTCGGGCGCGGACCTTTAGCCGGACCCGTTGTAAGCTCGGCCGTTATTTTCGACGAGAATACTTTTATTGACGGAGTTAATGATTCTAAAAAACTTACTGAAAAAGAAAGAGATGAACTTTTCCCTGTCATAATAAATAAATCATTGGCCTATTCGGTTTCCGTAATTTCGCACGGCAAAATCGATTTAATAAATATTCTGCAGGCTTCGCTGTTATCTATGAAAGTATCTGTATACAGGCTTAATATCAAACCGCATCTTATTTTAATCGATGGAAATAAAGTTTTTAATTCTGTTATTCCTTCTATTCCAATAGTACAGGGAGATGCAAAATCTTTTTCTATTGCGGCCGCGTCTATTATTGCAAAGGTAACCCGCGACAGAATAATGAAAAGACTGGATCGTTATTATCCCCAATATCTTTGGGCAAAAAATAAAGGCTATGCCACGCAAGAGCACATAAACGCGATAAAATTATACGGAAGCTCTCCACTGCACAGAAAAACCTTTTTGACAAAAATATTAGCGGAAGAACAACAGCAGCAATTACCTTTTAAATAATTTTGATATTGTGAGTAAAATTTTTTTAATCTGTAATTAATGCAATGTCTATCGAAACAAAAGAAATAGGAAAAGAAGGCGAGCGGCTTGCGTTAAAATATCTTGAAGACAACGGATTTAAAATTGTTGCAAGAAATTATCGCTTTGGAAAAGGAGAAATAGACATTATTGCCGAAGATACCGGTGATAATTTCTTGGTATTTGTTGAGGTTAAGACAAGGCTTTCGCCGGGATACGGAGCTCCCGAATATGCTATTACAAAACAAAAAATAAAACAGATAAAAAAGGTAGCGGAGCTGTACCTGTACGAAAAAAAAATCTGCGAAAAGGAATGTCGTTTTGATGTTATTGCTATAGTTTTAAGTAATAATGAAAAACCTATCCTTACTCATTATAAAAACGCATTTATGTGATATAAGCAATTTGCCTCTTATTGTTGCTCAATAATATATTTTGTAAGCACGGGTACATCAATCTTTTTTTGAGGCGGTTTTTTTGTTATTTTGAAACTTATTTCATAGATATGTTTTTATTTTCACTTCAATTTTTTCTTTAACAGACAATTAAGTCGGGACGGTTTTACTGTAGGTGGGATATAATTCAAAAATAAATAACGCTGCTTCCATTGCCGAGAAAAGGCTATCAGAGTTTTTTCAAACAATAGCCGGATTGTCGCTGTTTTCAATTGATTTTTTTAAAAACGTAATTTTTCCTCCATATGAATTTGCCGAAATTAAAAAACATATGGATGAACTGGGAGTTAAAACTCTGCCTATTGTTAGCGTTACAGGTTTTATAATAGGGCTTGTGCTTACAATGCAAAGCCAGCCTGTTATGGCCAGGTTTGGCGCCGAATCATTTTTACCGGGAATGGTTGCGTTGTCGGTAGTTAGGGAATTAGGCCCCGTTATTACTGCTCTTATTTTTGCCGGAAGAGTAAGTTCCGGTATTGGCGCGGAACTCGGTTCTATGAGAGTTACAGAGCAAATCGATGCGATGGAAGTGTCTGCAATAAATCCTTTTAAATTTTTAGTTGTAACAAGAGTTCTTGCTTGTACTCTTATTTTGCCAATGTTAACCATATATGTAATCTTTCTTGCAATAATCGGCGGCTTTTTAGCAATATTTCTTTCGCAGGGAATAAATTTTGAACTATACGTAAATGCGGTTGTAAACTCATTGCAATTTACAGATATAATTCCCGGCATTGCGAAAACATTTGTCTTCGGATATATCGTTGGCATTGTTGGAGCATATAAAGGATATTACACGGAGAACGGAACCGTAGGCGTAGGCAAAGCATCAACTAGCTCTGTAGTTATTGCGTCGTTGTTAATATTGCTGGTTGATATGGTGCTGGTTAAAATTACAGTTTTGTTGTGGAGCAATTAATATGCCTTTTATCGAGATTAAAAATATAAGCAAGTCCTTCGATGATTTTGTCGTTTTGGATGACATTTCCCTTAATATTCAAGAAACCGAAAACATGGTGTTATTTGGTCGCAGCGGTACAGGGAAAAGCGTTTTGCTTAAATGTATTGTTAGACTATTGGAACCTGATAAAGGCGAAATTTTTATAGAAGGAAAAAACGTTTTAGAGCTTAATTTAAAAAAGTTAAACGAAGTCCGGAAACAAATTGGGTTCCTGTTCCAGAGCGCCGCTTTATATGACTCTATGAGCGTTAGAGAAAACCTAGAGTTTCCGCTTATTCGTAATTTTAATTTTACACCGGCCGAGCGCGAGCGAAAAGTTAAAGATGTGTTGGAAAAAGTATCGCTCGAAGACTCGATTGATAAGCGTCCTTCTGAACTTTCAGGAGGTATGAAGAAAAGAATAGGGCTTGCGCGCACCATAATTACTGAGCCGAAATTAATCTTGTACGATGAACCTACAACCGGGCTTGATCCTATTACATCGAAAGAAATAAGCCAGTTAATTATGGAACTGCAAAAAGATTTACATACAACATCAATCATTGTTACGCACGATCTTATTTGTGCAAAAATAATAGCCTCTCGAGCCGTAGTTCTGAAAGACGGAAAAATTAGGTATGAGGGGAATATAGAAGATCTAACCTCTACCAACGATCCTTTTCTCAAAGACTTTTTCAGCGATGAGGTTGTTGATTCTTATAACGGGAGAAATTAATGATGAAAAATATGTCCGCAGTCCGCCTAGGATTATTTGTATTTTTAGGGGCAGCATTGCTCGTTCTGGCAATTTTTTTAATTGGTCAAAATAATGCCTTGTTCAGTTCTACTTTTAACGCGAAGGCCTACTTTAAAGATGTGCAGGGCCTAAGAAGCGGAGCAACCGTGCGGTTAAGCGGCATTGATGTGGGTTCAGTTGACAAGATTAATATTGTTAATGATGCAAGCGGAAGAGTCGAAGTTTCAATGAATCTTCAAACCGATATACGGCGTTTTATTAGAACCGATACAAAAGCCACAATTGAAACCGAAGGCCTTGTAGGCAGTAAAGTTGTTGTTCTTAAAATGGGAAGCAGCAATGCCGAACAAGTAAAAAACGGCGGCTATATTCAATCCGAAGAACCTGTCGGCTTCTCTGCATTGATAGCGCAGACCGAAGGAATTATGCAGTATACAAAAAATATGACAAAAGATTTATCGCAGATAGTTGAGAAGGTGAATAAAGGTGAAGGCTCAATCGGTAAACTGATAAACGACGATGAACTTTATAACAACGCTACAAGCCTTACAAGACAGGCCGATGCGAGTCTAAAAAATATAACCGAAGAATTAACCCGAATCACCGGCGTATTCGACACTCTTGGTATTGGCGTTAAAGATGTTGTAGGCAATGTTGATAGAACTGTAATGGATGTTAACGGTATAATAAAAAATGTAACCGAAGGCCGCGGTGTACTTGGCGCCTTACTTGTCAGCGGTAAATACGATACCACAATTGCATCAACTCTTGAAAACATACACCAGACAAGTATAGAGGCGAAGGTAAGCGCAGCCCGGCTCGCTGAAAATATGGAAGCGTTAAAACATAATTGGTTATTCAAAGGTTATTTTGAAAACCGCGGGTATTGGGATGAATCCACCTATGAAAAAAGCATTGACCAAAGAGTTAAAGAATTGGATGAAAAAATAAAAGTGTTGAATGAAAAGATAGGGACTCTTAAGAAACTGGAACAAAGTAAATAAAAAATTATCCCGTAAATTTTTTACTTCTTAACGGATAAAGACGAATCTTTTCATAATACATGATACTGAAGTTTGATGCGTTAACATTGAACAAAGATCAAACGCTACTGTTTTTTTCAACTCTTTTGGAAGCATATCTTTTGTATATTAAACATTTAAATGTAAGGCTTCTTGCAAACAGTTCGTTCGGAAGCATATTGGTTTTTACTTACTGTTGATGGACATTCTAAAATTTTATGCCTGAACCTGGAAATAAGAATCGCAGAATAATAATAAAGGGCGCCAGAGAACATAATCTTAAGAACCTTAGTTTTGAAATTCCAAGGAATAAACTTGTGGTTTTTACGGGCGTCAGCGGCAGCGGTAAATCATCGCTTGTGTTCGATACGATATATGCGGAAGGACAACGACGCTATGTGGAAAGCCTTTCGGCTTACGCCAGGCAATTTTTGGAGCGAATGAACAAACCCGATGTCGATTATATTCAAGGTATAAGTCCTGCGGTTGCAATTGAACAAAAAACCGGCGCAAAAAATACCCGTTCTACCGTAGGCACTACTACGGAAGTTTACGATTACCTTCGCTTAATCTTTGCAAGAATAGGAAAAACTATTTGTTTTGAATGCGGTAAAGAAGTAAAGAAAGCCACTACCGGCACGGTATCCGATTGGCTGGAAGAACAACCTGAAGACTCAAAGTGGTACCTTGCTTTTCCGTTGCATTCTCATGAAGGACATAATATTAAAGAGGAAATAGAACTTCTTAAAAAAAGAGGTTTCTTTAGAATTTATTTTAATAAAACTTTTTTTGATCTAAATGAAGAAGAAGCTCATCCCAAAAAGAAAGATAGGATTAGTGTTGTAATAGAGCGTTTCAAAGTTCAAAAAGGTAAGGTGAGAGAAAGGCTCTCTGACGCTATTGAGGTTACATTTAAAGAAGGTGAGAACCGGCTGGTTTTAATAAATGCCGGGTCCGGGGAACAGCACGAATTCAATAAGTTTTATGAATGCTGCGGAATCAGGTATGAAGAACCGGAGCCAAGATTTTTTTCCTTCAATAATCCTTTTGGTGCCTGTCCCGTATGCCAGGGGTTCAGTAAGGTAATCTGTGTTGATATGAATCTTGTTATTCCCAATCCTTCTTTAAGTATTACCGAAGGTGCGATAGCCCCATTCAGATCGGCTAAATACAGTACACATCTGAGAGATCTGGTTCAGAATGCCAAACAATTCGGAATACCTCTTAACGTTCCTTTTAAAGAGCTTTCTGCCGGGCAAGTTTCGTTGATAAAAAAAGGTTTCGCGGATTACATTGGCATTGATAAATTTTTTGAAAAACTTGAGAGCAAAACTTATAAGATGCATATAAGAGTTCTTTTAAGCAGGTACCGTGGCTATACTACATGCCATGCTTGCAAAGGATCGCGGTTAAGAAGGGAAGCGCTGCAGGTAATGATAGGCGGAAAATCAATTTATGATGTGGTTAAAATTCCTATTGAGCATTCGCTTAACTTCTTCAATGAACTTAAACTCTCCGATTACGATCTTATGGTAGGCGATAGAGTGTTGAAAGAAATTATAAAGAGGTTGACCTTTTTAAATGATGTCGGGATCGGTTATCTTACGTTGGACCGCTTAAGCAGCACACTTTCGGGCGGCGAAACACAAAGGATAAATCTTGCAACGTCTTTAGGATCTTCATTGGTGGGTACTTTGTACGTGCTTGACGAACCGAGTATTGGCTTGCATCCGCGTGACAACTCTAAGCTTATAAAAATCCTAAAAGATCTTAGGGACATTGGTAATACGGTTTTGGTTGTTGAACATGATCCCGATATGATTAGAGAAGCTGATATTGTTGTAGACATGGGGCCGAAGGCCGGCATTAACGGCGGCGAGATAATGGCTATGGGAAATATCCATGAAATTTTACAGAATAAAAATTCATTAACCGGTAAATATTTGTCCGGAAAATTATCTATTCCTATGCCATCCGAAAGGAACACAAAGCAAGGCAAGACAATAAGAATTATCGGCGCTAGTGAACATAATTTGAAAAATATAAATGTTGAGATACCTTTAAATAAACTTGTGGTTATTACCGGTGTTAGCGGTTCAGGTAAAAGTACTTTAGTGCACGATATACTTTATGGAGGAATTGCAAAGCAGCTTGGAAAAGCGCCTTCCAAAATAGGTATGTATGAAGACCTTAAAGGAGCTGAATATATAGACGATATCGAAATTGTCGATCAGTCGCCGATAGGAAAAACGCCGCGATCGAACCCAATAAGTTATATAAAAGCGTATGAGCATATTCGTGAGCTGTTCGCGTCTACGCATCAGGCCAGAGCCCGTGGTTATAAGCCGGGATATTTTTCTTTTAACGTACCCGGAGGTAGATGCGAAACATGTCAGGGCGACGGTTTTATAAAAGTTGAAATGCAATTTCTTGCCGACTTATATCTTGAGTGCGATGATTGCAACGGTACAAGATTTAAAAAGGAAATAAGAGAAATAACTTACCGTGGTAAAAATCTTGTTGATGTTCTTGAAATGACGGTTGATGAAGCGGTTGAGTTTTTTAAAGGGAGTGATAAGATAGCAAAGTATATCCAGCTGCTTTCGGATGTTGGGCTCGGGTATTTGAAACTTGGCCAGCCATCAAATACTTTATCTGGCGGCGAAGCGCAAAGAATTAAACTGGCGGCTCATCTTACTTCGCAAAGGGAACGCAGGCATTCTCTCTTTATTTTTGATGAACCGACAACCGGATTGCATTTTGCCGATATTTCAAAATTGCTGAATTGTTTTAACCTTCTTTTGGAAAGAAACAACTCGGTTGTAATTATTGAACACAACCTTGAAATAATTAAATGTGCCGATTATATAATTGATCTCGGTCCGGAAGCCGGAGAAAAAGGCGGGAAAATTGTTTGCACCGGCACTCCGGAAGAAGTTGCCGAAGTTTCCGATTCATGGACGGGTAAATACCTAAAACAATATTTCGAAGGTTAAGGTATGAATAAAATAATAAAACATAATTGGCAGTGTTTTATAATAATGCTGTTTTTATTTATAGCCCTGCTTCCTGACAATTCACCCGCACAAGAAATTTCATCCAACGAGTATCAATTAAGGCGATTAAAGCTGCTCGGTTTAATGGATGACAGCTCTGCTGTTGTTCTTAAAACCGCCGATGCTAAATTACGTAACGGAGACGTTACTTACCGGTACAGGCAGGAAAGTAATTGCTTTTATCTTACCGGACTGAATGAAACTAATTCTTATTTAATGCTCGTTCCTAAGGGAGTTGAAGTTGGCAGAGAAAAAATAAAAATTTTATTCTTTAAGCCCGATGTAAAAAATGACCGTCTTCTGAACGACGGCAGCTCTGTGCTGAACTCTTCGAAATTTATCTTAACATTAAAATCAATTTTACCGGGATTAAATAAAATTTATACTGCTTCCGGGGATGTACAATTTGTGCATGATTGGCTGAATGACAGAATGCTTTTTGTTGAAAGAGATAACAAAAAATATTTCGAGGCAAAAAATCACGGTGTAAAAATTAAAAATATTTCAACTATTATTAATCAGCTTCGTGAAATTAAATCGGAAGCCGAGATAGCATCAATTCAAAAAGCAATTAACATTACGAAAGACGGAATTGTATCTGCTATAAAAATATGTAAACCAGGCTGCTGGGAGTACCAACTTCGCGCGGCTATTGAAGGTGAAATGTTAATGCAGGGCTCGGATTATCCCGGCTTTCCATCTATCATAGGAAGCGGTGAAAATTCACTTGTACTTCATTATGACAAAGACAACCGGCAAATGCAAAATGGCGATGTTGTTGTTATGGATGTGGGCGCCGAGTACGGCGGCTATTCTGCCGATATAACCAGAACCATACCTGTATCAGGCAAGTTTACGGAAGCGCAAAAAAAAATTTATTCCCTCGTGCTTGATGCGCAGAAACAGGCAATCGATATTATAAAACCGGGCATTTCAATTTATGACCTGGACAAAAAAGTGCTTGAAGTTTTTGCGAAAGCCGGAATGGATAGTTTCCTTCCGCACGGAGTTTCTCACCCGCTGGGACTTGATGTGCACGATGTGGCTTCAAACGATACGTTGAAAGCCGGAATGGTTATTACGATTGAACCAGGTTTATATTTTCCCGCGGATGCAAAAAATGTTGGGGCTGAGTTTCGCGGTTTCGGTGTGAGGATTGAAGACGATATACTGATTACTACCGACGGGCACAAAATTTTGACCGGCAACGTACCGAAAGAAATTGCAGATGTTGAGGCGCTGTTTCTTAATGATAAAGAATAATAAAACTGTTTTTATAATCTTTTAATTTACTTTTGTGATTCAATTCCCACCGCGTCAAATCAATTATTCTTAATATTTATTATAAAGCTGTAGGATTTATACAGTAAGCTACAAAATTGCTTTGGGGTGTAGTTCATAATTTAAATAAAGGAGATTGTAATGTTTCTTTTGGGCAGTAGAACTATCTTATCAAATCTGTGGAACAAACATAAAAAAAGAGCGAATGTTTTTATTCTCTTTTTCTTGTTCACCGGTTTATTTTTTTCAAATATTTTCGCTGCAAATAAAAGTGAAGATAATGTTCTTCGTGCTACTTTGGAAAACGGTTTAAAGGTGGTGATAGTAAAAAATCCACTAGCGCCTGTTGTAACCACAGAGATAAACTACCTGGTTGGTTCAAATGAGGCTCCCGCAGGATTTCCGGGTACAGCGCACGCGCTTGAACATATGATGTTTAGGGGAAGCAAAGATTTATCGGCCGATCAGCTTGCGGATATAACGGCCGCCATGGGCGGGGATTTTAACGCCGATACAAGACAAACAGTAACACAATATTTTTTTACAGTTCCGTCCGAAGACCTGGATGTTGCGCTGCATATCGAATCGATTCGTATGAGAAATCTTTTATGTACGGATTCGTTATGGAGCAACGAACGCGGCGCAATTGAACAGGAAGTCGCTGCCGATCTTTCAAATCCACAATATGTGTTTTATACAAAACTACTTAAAGCTATGTTTAACGGAACTCCGTACTCGCACGATGCCCTGGGAACCCGTCCGTCTTTTAATAAAACAAGCGGCGCAATGCTTAAAGAATTTCATGATACATGGTATGCGCCGAACAACGCTATACTTGTAATTGTAGGTAAAGTGGATCCGGAAAAAACATTGGAAAAAGTTAAAACGCTTTTTGGTAATATCCCGAGCAAAAAAATTCCGGAACGCCCAGAAATAAATCTTACTGCTGTAAATCCGGATACTTTGAATCTTGATACGGATCTTCCTTACGGTTTAGCGGTAATATCTTTTCGTATGCCCGGCTCAAGCAGCCCCGACTATCCCGCCGCTCAAATTTTAGCCGATGTTTTAAGCAACCAGCGGGGTTCTCTCTATTCATCGCTGGTACCGGAAGGTAAAGCTTTGTATGCGGGCTTTCAGTACAGCAGTTTACCAAAATCCGGGTTGGGATTTGCGCTCGCGGTATTTCCTAGAGGTGCCGATGCCAAAAAACTTTTAAAAGAAGTGCATGATGTTATTAAGAGCGATCTGAGCAAAGGTTTTTCGGAGGATTTAATTGAAGCTGAAAAACGCCAGGAATTATCCTCCACAGAGTTTCAAAAAAATTCTATCTCGGGTTTGGCTTCCGCATGGTCTGAAGCTGTTGCGGTAGACGGAAAAGATTCTCCTCAGGAAGAGCTTGACGCGCTAGAGAAAGTAACTTTGGCAGATGTAAACAACGTCGCTAAAAAATATCTTGATGATTCTCATGCAATAGTTGCAATCTTAACTCCTCAATCGTCTGGTAAACCTGTATCAAGAAACTCCTTCGGTGGGAGTGAATCTTTCGCACCTAAAAATCCGAAGCAAGTTAAGCTGCCAGTATGGGCTTCTAAAGCTCTGGGAAGATTAAACGTACCTGCTTCTATCGTTAGTCCTGTTGTAAGCACTTTGCGCAACGGTATAAAATTAATTGTGCAGCCGGAATCAATTAGTAATACGGTTAGTGTTTACGGAAGAATAAAAAACAATCCTGATCTTCAAACACCGAAAAATAAAGACGGAGTAAATAACCTGCTTGGGCAGTTGTTTAATTACGGATCAAAAACTTTAGACCGTGTTGCA
>DAIERC010000298.1 GCA_027347125.1 Ignavibacteriales bacterium | reverse complement strand
TATGCGCGGAACTTGTTTCATCCACGGATTCTGTTGTAAATATTACAACTCCGCCGAATTTATTTTTAATTGAAATTTCAAGCAGCCTCTTGTAATCGGGTTTTACACTTCCAACCGAACTAAGCTTTTTAACATAAACGTAAAGATAATCGTGTTCGGTAATAATAAAAGGAACGTTTGCATCGGTCTCATCATTTGATAAGCCCAGCGTATCTAATATCTCTTCTCTGCTGCCGGCATATTCTTCTGTTTTGTAGATAGGTATTTGCATAAAATATTTTCCGTCTTCAAATTTACATTTCAACATTCCGGAGCGTGTATCAAACTTTATAACGGAAGAGCTTTTCAATAATCCATGCTCGTTAAGAAAGTGAAGAGAAGCGATGGTAGCATGCCCGCATATATCAACTTCCATTGCGGGAGTAAACCATCGTAAATTATAATCGGCTTTATCCGATTTCGAAAGGAAAGCTGTTTCCGCAAGATTCATCTCTTTGGCTATCAATTGCATTTCGCCCGCGGTAAGGCCGTCGCCGAATGTTACCCCCGCCGGATTGCCTTCAAAAGGCTTTTGGGTGAACGCATCTATCTGGTATATCTCAAAACTTTTTGCCATTTAATAGTCCTTCTATGTTCCAGGTTTTCATTTTATTGAATGTATCGTAATCGGTAAGATCAAAATGTATGGGTGATACCGAAACATAATTATTTCTTATTGCCGCCTGGTCGGTCTCAATATCTTTATCTACCTCAAGCAGATTTCCTTTAAGCCAGTAATAATCCTTTCCGTAAGGATCCACTCTTTGCTCGTAAATATCATCCCATTTGGATTTACCCTGCCGCGTAAGAATAATTCCAGCTATATCTTCTTCGGGAATATCGGGTACGTTAACGTTTAATAAAGTACCAAGCGGAAGATCTTTGCCGGCTGTTTCAAGCGCCAGTGTTTTGGCAACCTTAGCCGCAAAATCAAAATTACTTGCTTCGTGGTTTGTAACCGAAATTGCGATTGAAGGAACATCCATAATTGCGGCTTCTCTTGCCGCCGATACTGTTCCGGAATAAATAATATTTATTGCGGTATTTGAACCGTGGTTAATCCCGGAAACCATCAGATCGGGCGGCTGCTGCATAATATTTCTTATACCTATTTTAACGCAATCGGCGGGAGTGCCGTTAACGGCGTATCCGAAGAACTCGCCGTTCTTAAATGTTTTTGTTACCCGAAGCGGTATTTGCATTGTAATTGCGTGGCCCACGGCGCTTTGTTCTTTAGCCGGCGCCACAACCGTAACATCACCTATTTCTTTTAATGATTGTACCAGGGCGTAAATGCCTTGCGAGTATATCCCGTCGTCATTACTTACTAATATTTTCAAAATTGTAATCCAGGTTTTTTATAAATGGTGTATCAATATAACATTTACGTTATATACTCTCAATTAAGAAAAGGGGCAAATATGAAAGGTCGAACGCCGAATGTGAAATATCAAATGTTAGAAGTAAGAGGCAAGATGCCGCGTTTATTATGTAAAATTTAAAACAATATATAATTGAGTTACAGTTTTTTTAGTAACTGTTTTTTCAGTTTTTCTTAAACTTGTTTTTAATTAACGCAACCGGTTATAAAAGTAATTTAATTTTTCCGGATGACTTGCATTTAAAAAATGAATCGTTAAATTTAAAAAGTTTTTTAAGAGAAATAGGCAGAATTAAGGCCTGGATATTTTTGAGGGAGAATCGCCGGTAAAATTCTTACTTTTTTCTTCTTGCAGAAACCTATTTTTACCAATCTTCCAAATGTTTGCTGCAATACCGACGGGGAAATTTTTAATTTGGTATTACGGATTATTCTAAAAATTATTTAAGAATTTTTTTTGCAGAAACATTTTCTTTAAACGCTATAAAAGAATTTTTAGGAAGGCTAGAAGTAATTAAAGCTCAAACAAGAGTTTTTTATAATGCTTTTATAAAAACTTGAATTGCGATTTTAGAAACTTATTAATGGATAATAGAACTTCAAATTGGGGTAAAATATTCTTTAACCCGGATAAAAGAAAGTTTTATTGCAATAAATGTTTTTAATAATGAGAAAAAAGAAACTTTAAAGGCGTTTTCCGGATCTTGAAACGGGTTTTAAAAAAATAAAAACGTGATTTTGGCCTAAAAACAACGGTTTTTTGTAAATGGGGGCAATAAGCCCGTCAACGAATAACAAACAGAAAGGTGAGATGCTGTTATGTTAAAATATATATCACTAACAGTAGATCGGCTTACAAAACAAAAAAACGGTATAGACCAAAACGCCGCTCTGTGGCAGAATCAGCCGATTACCCCGGCAATGATACAAGAAAAAATTGACGAACTGAACGCAAAGCAAAAAGCAATTGACGACAAGGACCTGGAGATTGCGACGTTAAAAACTCAAGCTCACGCGTTAAGCGCCGAGGGTGAAAAACTGGCGGATCGTGTTGAAGCGCTTGCAAACGGACTTGAAGGCAACAACCTTGAAAAACTTTTAATGTACGGCATTATACCCCGTAAAATTTTGGCAAAAAAAGACGCTCCTATTCTAATTTTACACCCTGAAATTGTGGATGATACGGACGGAGAAGGTTTTTTTGTTTCCACGCCGGTAGAACCGCTTGCTGATTTGTATGAATGGCAGAAAGGAATAGGTGCGGACCCGTCGAGGACAGATATAATTCCGGAGATGAAGTTATTCAAGTCTACAATGAAATCTTCCTTTGTTGATGATGATGTTCCTAAAGGTGTTCGAATATTCTACCGTGTACGTGCC
>DAIERC010000289.1 GCA_027347125.1 Ignavibacteriales bacterium | reverse complement strand
AGGCGTACCGGCCTTCAAGTTAACAAATAAATGCAAGCAGGGAAAATATCAAATTGTAAAAGAAATTATAGCTGATCCTTTGCGAGATTGTATTATTCAAAAAGTAAATTTTAAAAACGACGGGCGAAATAATTATCATTTGTTTTTTCTTGTCTCGCCGCATCTGGGAAACTGCGGCGCGGGCAACACCGGCTGGATAGGTGATTACAAAGGAACGGAAATGCTGTTTGCCTCAAGAGATAATATCGCAATGGCGGTGGCGTGCTCTGTTCAATTTAAAAATCGCTCCGTTGGCTTTGTTGGCCCATACGATGGATGGCGTGACCTAAAAAAGGACAGGCAACTTACACATCAATATCAAAGAGCTGAAAACGGAAACATCGCTTTAATTTGTGAAATAGAACTTCCAGACGAAAAAGAATTTGAATTTATACTTACAATTGGGTTCGGCCAAAATTGGTCTGAAGCGGCGCAGCGCGCAAGAGCAAGTCTTCTTGAGGGATATGAAAGTTTGAGAGACAGATATATTAAAGAGTGGCAGGCATGGTTTAAAACCATAAAATCAGTTGAGCCTGAAAAATCTGCAAAGCAAGCATTATACTTAACGAGCGCGGCGGTATTAAGAATTCATGAAGCAAAAAGATTTCCCGGCGGACTAATAGCCAGCCTTTCGGTACCGTGGGGTTTTTCAAAGGGGGACGACGACCTAGGAGGTTATCATCTTGTTTGGCCAAGAGACCTGGTTGAAAACGCCGGCGGTTTGCTGGCAATTAAGGCAAAAGACGACGCTGTTAGAATTTTAAATTATTTAATGAGCACACAGGAAGAAGACGGGCATTGGGCGCAGAACATGTGGCTTGACGGTACGCAGTATTGGCCGGGCATTCAAATGGATGAAACGGCGTTTCCCATTTTATTGGTTGACCTTGCAAAACGCGAAGGCGCCGTAAAAAAATCTTACATAAAGCGGCTTTGGCCGATGATAGAAAAAGCCGCATCTTTTATTGTTTGTAATGGACCGGTGACATTGCAGGACCGGTGGGAAGAAGATGCAGGCTATTCTCCTTTTACGTTGGCCGTAGAAATAGCCGCGCTGCTTGTAGCCGCAGACATGGCAGCCGCAAATAACAAACCGGGCATAGCAAAATATTTAAGAGAAACTGCCGACGCGTGGAATTCAAATATTGAAAGATGGACGTATGCCGAAGGCTCAGATCTTGCCAAAGAAGTGGGAGTTGAAGGTTATTATGTTAGAATTGCGCCTCAACAGGAATCCGATGCGGCATCTCCTGCCGGCGGATTTGTTACAATAAAAAATCGGCCGCCGGGAAATAATATTGAGGAAACTGTTCACATTATTAGTCCCGATGCTCTTGCGTTGGTTCGCTTTGGATTAAGGGATGCCAACGATCCGAGAATTTTAAATACAATAAAAGTAATTGATAAATTACTAAAGGTTGATACGCCTTTCGGGCCGGCATGGCACAGATATAACGACGACGGTTACGGGGAACATGAAGACGGCAGCCCGTTTGACGGCACCGGAATAGGCAGAGCATGGCCTCTGCTAACAGGCGAAAGAGCTCATTACGAAATAGCCGCCGGAAAATATGAGAACGCAAAAAAATTATTAAACACGTTAGAACTGTTTTCAAACGACGGCGGAATGATCCCTGAACAAATTTGGGATACAAAAGATATTCCGGAAAAAGAATTATACTTTGGCAAACCGGCCGGCTCCGCGATGCCGCTGGTGTGGGCGCATTCCGAGTATATAAAATTGTGCAGATCGATTAAAGAGAAAAAAGTATTTGATATGCCGTTTCAAACATATCAACGTTACGTTAAAGAAAATACGGTTTCCGAACTTGCCATCTGGAGATTTAATAACAAATGTATTTCTTTTCCTAAAGGTAAAACCTTAAGAATAGAACTTCTTGCAAAATGCCGGGTTCACTGGACTGTAAACAACTGGAAAAAGATAAACGATAGCGATGCTAAAGACTCCGGTTTAGGTATTTTTTTCACCGATCTTCCTACAAGCAATTTACCTGTAGGCCAAAAAATAAATTTTACTTTTTATTGGCTTGAAGATGAAAAGTGGGAGGGTGATGATTTTGAAATTGTAATAAGTTAGTTACGAAAAATATACTCACAGCTTAACGGTAATAGCAAATAGTGTATTGGAAGTAATATTCTCTCATTCAAATCCTTAAACTCTGCGTACGGTGATACCGGTAACATCGTAACTGAACCGATAAACCACAACTTCAATATTAACGTCTAACGGGTAGATATGAAAAATATATTTTCCTAATTGAAAATATGGTTAATATTTTGATGAAATATTTTTGAAGAATTGTAATAATGATTCAAGAAAGGATTTTATCATGAAACGCATAATAAAAAATATTATAACGTTTGCTTCTTATTTTCTGCCGGTAATAATTTTAGTTAACCAGCCGGCATTCGCGCAAAATAAAAGTAAACAGATTTCAAACAGTAATATGAAAATTTTTGTTGAGTATCGGCTTGCTAAAGAAGGTTTATTGAACGATGGGAATATTAACGTAGACGTAAACAACAAAACTATTACTCTAACCGGTACGGTGCCTACATTAAGCAACAAACATGAAGCCGCTTTGGAGGCTAAAGATGTTAACGATTGTTACAATGTTGTTAACAATTTAACCTTAACTGCTTCAAATGTTCCGGATAGTGTGGTTGTTAAAAAAGTGCTGAAAAAAATATATAACAATCCCTTTTACGGCGTGTTTAACTGGGTAACTGCCAGCGACAGCAACGGCGTTGTTACTTTAGCGGGCTGGGTAAGCTCACCATGGAACAAAACGCAATTTCAGAAGCAGGCTGAAAAAGTTGTTGGGGTTAAAGAAGTAAAAAATATCATTAAAAATACTTTCGGACCCGGCGAACTAGGCTTTAGAGTTGCCCGATTGATTTACAACGATCCCTTGTCGATGTATAACGGGATGCAATATTATTCAAATCCGCCGATCCACATAATTGTAGAAAACGGCACGGTTATACTGGCCGGGCATGTTTCTTCAAACGTGGAAATAAACTGGGCCTCCAACACTATATATTTCAGGACTAATGCAATAAATGTTGAAAATTATTTGACGGTAAATAAAAATTCATAAAGTTTAGCCGAAGGGAATCCCGGTAAAAATAGGATAAGCCTTAATATCTGCGGTAATTATGGCTTGGCAATCAAGGATTCCCTCCGGCAACGATTTTCCTACGCTTTTCACATACCTAAAAAAATCTTCTAAGCTGGTGATTAATTGAAATTAATTTTCTATTATAGTCATCAAGTGATAATTAATAGTTGTTTATCAGATTACAGCTAAATATCTCTTCAACTGATAACAAATAATATTTCAAACAAAATACAGAAAGGGAGAAGCCATGAAGACTGTCAGAGAAATACTTCAAAATAAAGGCTATACAATCTGGTCTATTTCGCCGGATGCTACCGTTTATAGTGCATTACAGTTGATGGCTGAAAAAGAAATAGGGGCGGTGCTTGTAATGAAAGATTCGGAGCTAATAGGCATAATGTCCGAAAGAGATTATGCAAGAAAAATTGTTCTTCAAGGAAAATTTTCTAAAGACACAATTGTGCAGGATATTATGTCATCTAAAGTAATTTATGTTAGCCCTAATCTTAGCACTGAAGAATGCATGGCATTAATGATAAATAAACGCATAAGGCACTTGCCGGTTTTTGAGGAGCATAAGTTAGTCGGAATGATTTCAATCGGTGATGTTGTAAAAGCGTTGATTGACGAAAAGGAATTCATGATTGACCAACTTGTCCATTATATAAAGGGAACACCACAAGTTGTTTAAAAAATATTAACTGTTGTTTTTAATTTTAAATAAGTTTACGTATAAAATATAAACCAGGGAGCAATTACTAATTGCTCCTTTCATATCTTCCCATTAAATAGCCCTCCGAAATAATGTGCCCCTCCATAGCTTTTAAAAGCTGCTGCTTTGTGGCTCCCGATTCCAGATGGTGCAAAATAGTGTTTAAGGCATATATTCTAAAAAAGTACCTGTGCGGT
>DAIERC010000284.1 GCA_027347125.1 Ignavibacteriales bacterium | reverse complement strand
TCGGTTATAATAATTGTTGAAGATAATGATTCGCTCCTTTATACCAGGCTTATTCTCAGCCGCGCCCAGGGTATACAAGTAAGGATGATGGAATTTGATAACACCGATTTTCTTTCTCCAAAATTTGACCTGGTATACGCTCAGGCTTCCATATCCAATAAGCGCCGCAACAAAATAGTAAAAGAGATAAAACGCATTTTAAAGCCGGAAGGTTATCTGTGCGTAGGTGAGAATATTAATATCTCAAGCCCTGTGCCTGCTTTTGTTCAGGATATATGGGACACTTCCAGTATAATTCCGCTTACTCTGGAAGACGCCGATAAATATTACCGTGAAAGGAATTTTAAAGTATACAACGAGTTTGACTTATCGTCTACATTAAATGAGTTTTATAAAATGGGAAAATATTTACTGGAAGATAATGTTGATTCTTTTACTGATAATGAAAAATCTTATTACAAAAAGATTTTAAAGCAAATCAATCACGAATCAAATATATATTTAAAACTCGGCGGCGATGCTTACATGGGCTTCAGAATGTTTATACTGAGGAAAGGTAAGGAATGAAAAAAGGAGATTTGCTTGAACTTGAAATTGAGAAATACGCATTTGAAGGGAAAGGAATTGCAAAAATTATTAAGGACCCCGGCACGCCTCAAACCGAGCAAGCATCTCAAAACAAATACGTTATTTTTGTAGACGGCGCATACCCCGGTGATAAGATAAAAGCACAATTAAGAAAAATTAAAAAATCTTACGCAGAAGCAAAACTATCCGAAATTATTTCGCCTTCTTCATTAAGAGTAAAAGCAAAATGCAATTACTTCGGCCATTGCGGCGGCTGTAAACAGCAGGATATGGTTTATAGCTCGCAAACAGACTTTAAACATCAGCAGGTAGAAGAAATATTTAATAAACTCGGCGGCTTCTCAAACTATTCGATTGAAACTATCCTGCCTTCGGAAAATATTTTTTATTACCGGAATAAAATGGAATTTTCTTTTACCGAAAAGCGTTGGCTTACCGAAGCGGAAATAAAATCGGGAAAAGATATCGATAATAATTTCGCGTTGGGCCTTCATATTCCCGGATTGTATGATAAGGTGATAGACATCGAAGAATGTTTCCTGCAATCCGAATTAAGCAATAAGATATTAAATTTAACCAGAAAATTTTTTAAAGCCCAAAACACTTCCATTTATTCCACCAGCACACATGAGGGCTATTTAAGAAATCTAGTAATCAAACAATCGCACCATACAAACGATTTAATGGTAAACCTTGTTACATCGGATGAGAACAAAACCTTGATGGAAAGCTACACAAATTTTTTGTTGAAAGAAGTTCCCGAAATTACCACCGTAATAAATAATATTAATTTAAAGAAGGCGGCCATTGCCGTCGGCGATTATGAAAAAGTATACTTCGGCAGCGGATATATTTTTGACTCGATTGGAAAATATAAATTCAGGATCAGCGCGAACTCGTTCTTCCAGACCAACAGTATGCAGGCCGAAAAACTTTACCGGACAGCTCTAGATTTTGCCGGGTTATCCGGCAATGAAATTGTTTACGATCTTTATTCCGGCGCAGGAACAATTTCAATTTTTGTATCAGGCAACGCGAAAGAAGTTTACGCTTTTGAATCAGTTGAATCTGCCGTGAGCGATGCGGAGGAAAACAAGAAGATTAATAACATAGATAACGTGCATTTCTTTACCGCCGACTTATATAAATCTTTTCTGCCGGTAGTTGATGAGAATAAAATTCCATCCCCCGACCTTGTAATACTCGATCCGCCGAGAAGCGGCATGCATACCAATACGGTTGATGATGTTGTAAAACTTAATCCCTCTAAAATTGTTTATGTAAGCTGCAATCCTACAACGCAGGTAAGAGATATAAAATTATTTACGCAGGCAGGTTACAGGTTGGTTAAAATAAAACCGGTTGATATGTTTCCCCATACTTATCATATAGAAAATGTAGCGCTGCTTGTAAAAGAAAATAATTAACCAAGCCAGCAACTTGGTAGGTTAAGATTAAGGTTGAGCAGGGCGTAAATATAATTGGTAGTCATTCAGTTATAAATTGTTCAATGGCTTAATTGCTGACAGGTTACTGATTACCGGTAACCATCTTGTTTGTAGCCTGCTGAACGCTACCTCTTACTTCTATCCCTTCTTTTAAGATCAAGCATTAGCACATACTCACCCTTAATATTTTCTTTATCAACTTTAGCAAGAAGATCTTTTGCATAACCTCTGAAGAATTTTTCGTTAGGCATGGTTAACTGGAACGCCAGCACTACACGCAGATTTTCACCGAGTATTTTTATAATATCGGTAAGCAAGCTCTTAAGTCTGTACGGCGTATCTAAAAGAACAACAACTTCATTCATCCTTTTAATGTTAAGCAGTTCTCTTCGTCTTTCATCTTTCTTTGGCGAAAGCCAGCCGTAATAATAGAACTTTTCAAAATCCAACCCGGAGCCTACAAGCGCGGGTATAAGCGAGTTGGCGCCGGGAACTGGTACAACTTTTATTTTTTGCGAGATCAAAACATCAACAAGAAGATGACCCGGATCGGAAAACAATGGCGTGCCGCAATCCGAAATTAAAGCGGCACTTTCTCCATTAATCAAACGCAGCAAAATATCGTTAACAGTATCGTTTTCATTATGCTCGTTAGCCGAAATTAATTCTTTGTCGATTTGGTAATGAGCAAGAAGCCTTCTAGCTTCTTTAAATTCCTCGCAGATGACGAAATTTACCGTCTTAAGAATTTTTAATCCCCTTAACGTAATATCGTCATAATTCCCTATAGGAGTAGATACTATATAAAGTGTTCCATTCATGCCGTCAAAAATAGGTAAATAGAATCAAAATAACTTTGAATAAAAATAAATTTTTAATTGCTTTGTCGAATAAAATATTCTTAATTTAGGAATAAATTAAATGAAACATGGGGATTCATGAAAAATTCTGCCTTATTATGAGTACTTCCATTTCTAATAAAATTAATTATTCATTCATTCAAGGTGTCAAATGACTATCAAAAAAATACTTTTGATTTTGTTGTTTCCGCTTGTGGCATTAACAGCACAAGATTCGCTTCAGACTTTTCTTTCCGTTAGTAAAACCGGTGTTGAAGAATTTATAAACACGCATCCCGAATACGACGGAAGAGGAACTATTATATTTGTGCTGGATACGGGCGTGGATATGGGGATTGACGGTTTAACCAAAACTTCTACAGGGGAAGTAAAGGTAATTGACGCACAGGATTTTACCGGCGAAGGCGATATAAAACTTTATGACTGTAAAACGGATGAGGAAGACGGGAAAACTTATTTTATAAATGAAGAACATAATTATAAAGTTGCCGGCGCAGATAAGCTTTCGTTAAAGCCAATCGACGGCAAATATTACTTGGGCGCGCTTGAAGAAACCAAGTTAAAAAATTCCAGTTCCGGCGCCGAAGATTTGAACGGCAACGGTTCCACAAAAGACAAATATTATGTTGTATCGTTCCTTGCTAAAGACGGAAATGATACATGCTGGGTAGCTTATTTCGATGTAAACGATAACGGCGATTTATCAGACGATAAACCGTTAAGAAATTATAAAGAAAAATTTGATACGTTCGAAATTCCAAACGATAAAGGGCTTCCGAAATTAACATTCGCCATTAACATTTTTCCCGATCAAAAAAAAATATCACTTCACTTTGACGACGGTGCGCACGGGACCCATGTTTCCGGCATCGCGGCCGGATATCATATCGGCGGAACATATCTAAACGGTGTTGCGCCCGGGGCTAAAATTATAAGTTTGAAAATAGGGAATAATAATTTTTCCGGCGGCGCAACCGTAACAGGCAGCATGAAAAACGCTTTCTTATACGCCGATAAAATTTCCAAAGAAAGGAAAGAACCGTGTATTCTTAATATGAGCTTCGGTATCGGTTCTGAAATAGAAGGCAGGTCTGAGATGGAACATTTCTTAGACACCCTGCTTAGCAAGAATCCTTATCTTTATGTTTGCTTATCCAACGGAAACGACGGCCCAGGAATATCAACGGCAGGCCTGCCGGCATCAAGCAATTATGTTTTGTCTTCCGGCGCTGTGCTGGCTCAGGAAGTAGGAAGAGATTTATATGGATCAACGTTAAACAAAGACGTGATTTTTTTCTTCAGCTCCAGGGGCGGCGAAGTAAGCAAGCCCGATATTTGCTCTCCCGGCGCGTGCACTTCAACGGTGCCTAATTGGCAGAGCCGCGATGTAATGGGCGGAACAAGCATGGCTTCACCATATTCTACAGGAGTTATGTCTTTGCTTTTGAGCGCTACGGAAAAAGAATATCCCGGTGTTAAAATTCCTTCGCAATTACTTTTTAAAGCAGTGCGCAACAGCGCAACCGTAATGAACGGTTACACTCCGCTTGATGAAGGCGCCGGTTACATAAATGTTGTAAACGCGTATAATCTTCTTAAAAAATATATCGACCAGGGTGAAGTAAAAAAATTCGAATCATATACAATTACTTCTTTCGCTCCCAATATGCCCGACGGCAAGGCTCCGAATCTTTATATAAGAAACGGCAATTATCTTACCGGCGATGAAACCTATACTTATGTGGTGAAGCGAAATAACTTTCAAAAAGAAGATAAGTTCTACAGAATTTATAATATTAAAAGTAACGCCGACTGGCTGCTGCCGGTTCAGAAAAAAACGTATATAAGAAACAACCAAAGCGCTTTTATAAATGTAAAATTCGATAAGAAAAAAATCAGTGCTCCCGGATTATACGTCGGCAAGATTACTGCCACCAGGGATGATAAAACAAGCATGCCCGAATTTGAGATATTAGCTACTGTTATTGTGCCCTACGAATTCAATCTTTCAAATAATTATTCGCGCGAATGGAACAATGATACCGTTGAGCCGGGAATGATTAAAAGATATTTTATTGAACTGCCGGCAGGGCAAACAACAACGAATATATCGTTATCTTCAACAGAAGGGCAATATGTAAAAAGCCGGTTCTGGTTGTTTGATCCGGATGGCGTTGAGTTATTTTCATCACCAATATTAAATTCGCAGTCTAACGATCAAAAAGTTGAGAACAATTTTTACAATCTCACTCCCGGTGTATACGAAGTTGATGTGGAAGGCTCCATAATGGCAGATAGAATATCAAACTATAACCTTTCTGTTAAGTTCGGCGGAATACAGCGAATAGGAAATGATGCGCTTGATTCCTTAAACAATAATATTAAGATTGTAAATGTTTATAACAAACCTCAAACATATAATTTAAGCGGTAAAATTTTAGGATACGAAAAAGACAGCGCAGTTAAGTTAAAAGGTGCCGCACAATTTTCTTTGCCATTTATCATTACAAAGGATGAAGCATATAAAGAGTTCTCCGTTTCTTTAAGCAAAGAAGACTTTAACAAAGTAACTGATTTTTCAATGCTCATTTACGATAAAGACGGGAAAGCACTTGTTAAAACCGGATTGAGTTACAGTGAAGGCAAAATAAAAATTAGTAAT
>DAIERC010000277.1 GCA_027347125.1 Ignavibacteriales bacterium | reverse complement strand
AGCAGCAAAAATGTTTCAAAGGTTGGTACAACCGCGGCAACATTTTTAGAGATAGGCGTTGGCGGAACTGCCAATGCGCTGGGCGGGGCTTATGTTAGTCTTGCAAACGATGCTACCGCATTATACTGGAACCCCGCCGGTATTGCCGGTTTCGAGCAAAACCAGTTGTCCATCGTTCATATGAACTGGATTGCGGAAACCAAGCTTGATTATGCGGCGCTAGTTTTACCGCTCGGTGAACTGGGAACTATCGGTTTCAGTTTTACCGATTTGACAATGCCTGATATGATGGTGAGAACAGTTGAGATGCCCGAAGGCACCGGCGAGTATTTTAGCGCCGGCGATATAGCGATAGGTGTTTCTTACTCAAGAAAATTGACGGATAGATTTTCAATCGGATTTAGCGGTAAATATATTCAAGAATCAATCTGGCATATGTCAGCCAGCGCCTTTGCCATTGATGCCGGTACATTATTTAGAACCGATCTTTTCGGGGGCATGGTTATAGGAGCGTCTATTTCCAATTTCGGATCGCAGATGAAACTTGACGGAAGAGATACAAGAACCTACGAGCGGGTTGATCCCACAAAACTCGGCTCGACAGACCAGGTGCCTTATATTATTGATCTGGATTCATGGGATCTGCCTTTACTTTTTAGGATAGGTGTTTCAACATGTCCAATTCATACGGATAATTATAAATGGACAGTAGCGGTTGATGCTCGTCATCCAAGTGATAATTATGAAAGCATGAATGTGGGTACCGAATTTGCTTATAAGGATTTTATCTATATCCGGGGCGGTTACCAATCGTTGTTTTTGCCGGATCATCAAGGCGGTTTATCGTTAGGTGTAGGTGTTAATTCGAAGATGTTGTTTACAAATAATATTGTAAGTTTTGATTACGCTTACCGTGATTTTGGTAAACTAGAAAGTACTCATACATTTTCGGTCGGAATAACTTTTTGACATCAGCAACTTTTTTATCGAATGGTCGGATGAAAAAAAACGCTATACATATTTTAATAGTTATAACAGTAATAATTAATTTTTGCGCTGTACCGTTTGCGGCGGCAAAAGAAGATACGTTGAAGACTATTGGTTATAATGCCGCATATAAAACTTCGGCAGGTAATAAAGTATTGGCAAAGGTTGGAGATAAAAATATTACGGTTCGCGAATTCCTTACAAGCTACGAATACGGGCCGGCTTTTACCAAAAGGGAAAAGGACTCGAAGAGCCGTTACCTTAATTATATGATTAATGAAAAACTGCTTGCTTTATACGGGTATTCGGAAAAGGTAGATACATCAAACCAGGTTAACAGCGTTCTCTCGGCAATAACCGGCGATATAGCTTCCGACGAAATGTTCATGAATGAAATATTCAATAAAATAGTTGTGCCTAAAAAAGAACTTGACAGCGCACTGGTACAAAAAGGGATTAACTACAACATAAGATGGCTATACGCACGCAATGAGAAAATGCTTTCTGCTTATCAGCAGCAGTTGAAAAGCGGAGTAACATTCGATTCGTTGTTTTCTTTGCAGCTGTTAAATGATTCCGTTCATGCCGATCAGCGTTCGATGAAAGTTGACATGTTTGAACTGCAAAATGAAAATCCTTTTTTGGCAAAGGTAGTTGATACTTTGAAGGTAAATGAAATTTCGGCACCGATAAAAGCGCCCGACGGGTATTATATAATTAAGGTGGATGATATCTGGAAAAAATTAATACTAACCGAGACTGAAAGGAATAAAGAATTACATGACGCCGGGCTGGTAATTAAACGAAATAAATCCGACGGCATTTCAGATTCGTACGTGCAGAAACTTATGCTGGCGCATAACCCGGTAATTCAAGGTAAAGCATTCGATATATTAAGATCTTATATGGGAGGATTCGTACTTCCGAAAGAAAAATATAACGAATGGAAACTCGGTGAAAGATTAAGCAAAGAACTTGATTCACTTAAGGGTGAAAATTACGGCGGAATGAAATTGGTCTCTTTAACAAAAGGTGCCATTTCAATTGATGATTTTATTTACTGGTACAAATTAAGGGACGCGTATTTAAAATTTGATGAGAATGATTTTAACGGCTTCTCGGCTTCGCTAGAAAAAATGATATGGCGTATGGTAAGAGATCATTTACTGGTTGCTTCAGCTTATGCAAAAGGATATCAAAACAAACCTATCGTAAAGCAGCAAAGCCAATGGTGGAAAGATAAAATTGTTTATGCCGTAGTGCGCGATCAATTAGCGAATTCCGTCGGGTTAAACATAGAATCACCGTCGTCGATTAAAATGGCGGATAAGGATCAAGAATTAACAAGTAAAATTCTGCATAAAATTATTGAGCTGAAGCGTAAATATAAAATTCAAATAAATGAAAATATTCTAAAAGAAATACGTGTTCAGGATTCAGACGATCCGCGGGCGGTTGATTATTACATGGTTAAAAAAGGCGGAACGTATCCACATCCCGCTTTTCCATCAATAGATTTTAGCTGGCAAAGCTGGGAATAAATTAGCGGTTCATATTTAAATGACGATAAAAAATATTTTAAATATTTCTTCCTGCATCGTTTTAATGCTGCTGTCTTTAAGCTGCGGCGGTAAAAGCGAAAGGAACAACAACAACCTGGTATACTGGTCGAGCAATAACCAGCAGGAAATTGAGTTTGCCAGGGAAGTGGTTAACGATTGGAATAAAAAAAATCCGGATAAGAAGGTTACATTTCAGCCGGTGCCGGAAGGGCAATCCAGCGAAGAAATAATACTGGCGGCGGTTGTTGGCAAAACCACGCCGGATATTTATTCAAACATGTGGGAAGGCGATGTTGAAGATTACGCTAAGGCCGGTGTACTGGTTGCGCTTGATACCTTAAAAGGATTTAAAGATTTTCTTTATTCAAGATGTGACAGTGCGGTGATAAAAGAGGTTACTTCACCTGACGGACATATTTACCAGGTGCCCTGGAAGATTAACCCGATAATGATGATGTATAATAAAAACGAAATAAAAAATCTCGGCTATGAAAATCCTCCGCAAGATTATTCCCAATTCTTAGATGCATCAAAAAAATTTAAGAAAGACTTGAACGGCGACGGCTACGTGGACCAGTGGTTCGGGTATTCGGAAGTTCTTGTAACATGGTGGCAGCGGTTATTTGATTTTTATCCTTTATACATTGCGGCTTCAAACGGCGCGCCTCTTATAGAAAATAATAAAGCGGCATTCGATAATAAATACGGTATCGAAGTTTTTAAATTTTTACAAACGCTATATCAAAAAAATTATTTCGCTAAGGAAAGGCTGTCGGTAAGGCAGGATGTTTTTCTTGCCGGTATTATAGCAACAAGGTTTACAGGTCCGTGGGAAATATCTCACGCCGATAAATTTAAACCTGCCGGACTTGAATACGGCTTTACCCATATGCCGGTTCCGGATGATCATAAAGGTCCGGTTTATACTTATTGCGATCCGAAAAACCTGGTGATATTTAAAACATGTCCCGATGCGCAGCGCGCCTGGGATTTTGTAAAGTTTATGACCTCGAAGCAGAATGATTTAAAGTTGATTGAAATAACCAACCAGTTACCGAGAAGAAAAAACCTGGAAACCGATCCGCTATTCGTGAATTATTTAAAAGACAAACCGAAGATGATGGCTTTTGCCAACCAGGCAAAATATGTAAAAGGAACCGACCCGTATTCAAATCTTACGGAAGTTTTTGACATTATTTCACAGGAATACGAAGCGTGTGTTATTTACGGAAAAAAAACTCCGGAAGAAGCGCTAAAAGAAGCAGCCAAGCAGGTAAACTTGCTTTATTTAAAGTAAACCGGAATTATTAGTGAAGAGTAAAAAAATAATACCGTATGTTTTAGTTATGCCGTACATGTTGCATTTCTTTTTATTTATTGCCTTTCCCGTTGTATTTTCCATTGTACTTACGTTTCATAAGTGGAATATAATCGCTCCCATGCAATACACGGGATTGGCAAATTATATACATCTTTTTAACGATGCTTTTTTCTGGAAATCGCTTGGCAACACATTAATATTTTTAGCGATTCACATTCCGCTTCAGATAATTGTTGCGCTGTTTCTTGCCGAAGTGCTGAATCAGAAAATTAAGTTCAGAGGATTCTTCAGAGCAGCGTTCTTTCTTCCCGTTATTGTTTCCGGAGTTGTGGTAACAATACTCTGGCAGCAGTTGTACGGATTCGATACCGGGTTGTTTAACAGGATATTAACCTCGGTGGGATTTAGTAAAATAGGCTGGCTTACTGATCCTTCGTGGGCAATGCCTTCGATTGCGATAATGGCCACATGGAAAAATGTAGGCTTGTACATTATACTTTTCCTTGTCGGGTTGCAAACCGTGCCTGCTCATTATTATGAAGCTGCCGAGCTTGAAGGCGCCAACCACATGCAGAAATTTTTTAACATAACCTTGCCGATGATAAACCCAACAATATTTATGGTAGTAATTCTATCAACCATATCGGGCTTTTCATTGTTCATAGAACCATATGTAATGACGGGCGGCGGGCCTTTGAACAGCACACTTTCGGCGGTGCTTTATATTTATAAACAAGGGTTTTTCTATTATCATATGGGCTACTCAGCAACGCTCGGTTTGTTCTTTGCGTTGTTGATTCTTGCTGTAGTCGCGATTCAAAAAAAGTTTATAGAAAAAGAACAATAAATGAAAAGAGTAATTTTTTACATATTGCTTACATTGGGCGCGCTGGTTTTTTTATATCCTTTTTTGTGGGTGGTTATCGCATCTCTGTCCCCTGAAAACCAGATAGGCAATCTTACTTTTATTCCCACTTCTATTTCATTCGATGCGTATTCGCAGATGATATCCAAGATACCGATCTTTAGGGCATTTCTAAACAGCATATTTGTAGCTACATGCGTAACGGCGGGAGTTCTTGTGTTCGGGTCAATGGTAGGCTATGCTTTGTCTAGGCTTGAATTCAAAGGGCGCAACATGATTTTTTACATGATAATTTTTACGATGACATTGCCTTTCCAGATAACTTTGATTCCGCAATATATTCTTATGGTTGAGTTTCACTGGGTTGATACTTACTGGGCTTTAATTGTGCCTTACCTGATGAACGCGCTGGCAATCGTAATGTTCAGGCAATATTTTAAAAGTTTACCGCAGTCATTAATCGATGCGGCAAGAATAGACGGCTGCAACGATTTCCAGATTATCTTTAAAATACTTTGGCCAAATTCTATTTCGGCAATTGTAACAATCGGAATTATAACATTCATGACTTCTTGGAACGAAGTACTATGGCCTTTGATAGTAATTAGAGAAGATAAGCTGATGACAATGCCGCAGCTGGTAACGCTGTTCGCCGTAGGCGGAAGAGCCGAATCACAGCTTGGAGTAAAATTAGCCGCGGCAACAATGCTTGCGTTACCCATCGTTCTGGCATATTTATTTTTCCAAAAGTATTTCATACAAAGCATGGCTTCAACAGGTTTAAAAGAATAAGAAAGGGAAATGATTTTTTAATGGCAATACAGCGTTTAAGCGAGAAATTAAGGGCAAACCCTGAAAGGGTAATTCTTCAACAGTTTGAGATGGGAGAAGAAAGAACAAAAAAGATTATAGAAAGAGTTAATTCTCTTCCCGAAGATTTTGCCGAAAAACTTTTTGGCGAAGTTACGAAAGACTTCGGCAAACGGCATAATAACTTTAAA
>DAIERC010000228.1 GCA_027347125.1 Ignavibacteriales bacterium | reverse complement strand
TTATTTTATGTTATAAATTCGGCAGCATTGCTGTTTATGATGGAAAAAATTTCAACGTTTTTAACGATACTAATTCCAGTTTACCGTTTCATGGATTTTATTCTGTTACAACAGATAAAAAAAATACAATTTGGGCTGGTTCGTTTATTCTAGGTGTGGTTCATAGCGAAGGTGAGAAGTGGATTTTATTCGATAAGTCAAATTCCTTATTAAAGGACAATATGATATTTTCAATTTATGTTGACAATAATAATAATAAATGGATATGTACATATAAAGCTGGAATTTCAATTTATAATGAAGATGGTGTTAAATTATAGGTTAATAAGAAGGTGATTTTTAACTATTGCATAATTTTTTTTGAATATAAATCAAGTTTTTCTCGTTAAATTTGATTTATTTTCGCAAATTAAATGCTATAAGAAAACCTTGACAAAGATATTACACTGTATTAAATTCGATTAAAAATAAAAGGTCTCACTGCGTTTTCGGGCAAAAAACAAAATTTCAGTCAACAATAATTTTAGGATAATAAACTACTATTGTTATTACAAACAAAAATTTATTTTGTTTTTTGTGATTAGACCATAGTAAGAGGCTTTTAGTTCCGTTATAAAGAGGGTATTTATTCGGAACTATTGTATCTGGAAGTTTTAAATAAATTAAATAAAAAAATACTTCTAAAATAGGAGGCAGTTATTGAAAATTTTTTTAGAGTTTTATCATTTCGAAAACCCTTTCTTAATTTAATCAACAAATAAGGAGTAAAATATGCATCGAAAGATTTTTTACTTTTTGTTAATTCTAGCCCTCTGTCCTGTCTTTCTTAATGCAGGCACAAGAGGTAGAATTAAGGGAAAAGTAGTCGATTTGCAAACGGGAGAGGCATTGATTGGTGCCAATGTAACAGTTGTTGGTTCTACATTTGGTGCTAATACGGATGCAAACGGTGAATTTCTCATACAAAACCTGGAAGCCGGAACTTATACTTTAAAAGCTTCCTATGTAGGTTATAAGTCGATTACATTATCTAATGTAAGAGTTAATGCCGACCTAACGGCTTATGTATCTATACAATTACCAAGTGAAGATATTCAAGTCGGCACTGTAGAAATTGTAGCTCAAAAACCTATTATTCAAAAAGATAATACTAATGCAGTAAGAATTACATCGAGCGATGATATTCAATCTTTGCCTGTTCGCGGCGTTACAAACATTATCGGTTTAACTGCCGGTGTTGTTGTACAAAGCGGTAACGTATACATCCGCGGCGGTCGCCAGGATGAAGTTGGATATTATTTGGAAGGTGTTAACGTAACCAACCCAATTGCGGGTGGTCGTGCAGTAAGTTTATCTCAAGATGCAGTTGAAGAAATTCAAGTTCAAGCCGGTGGTTATACGGCGGAATACGGCGGAGCTAATGCCGGTATTATTCGTACTCAATTAAGAAGCGGTGGACCGGAACTAAAAGCAAGCTTAGAAGTAATTACAGATAACTTCTCATTCAGAAGCGGTAAAGATGCTTTCGACGGCAAAAAACGTCTCGGCGCTTATACATGGGGTTATAATGAAACCAGCGCTGTATTAAGCGGTCCTCTTTTAAGCGATAAGGTTAAGTTCTTCGCAAACTTTGATTACATCTATAATTTAGATAATAATCCTTATCCATGGCCGGGTGCTAATCTTGGTTTAGTCGGCGATCCAAACTCAAGAGATACCGTAAATCTGGTTTACCCCGCGGGTCCGCTACAGGGCGTTCAGAGTCAATCATACAATTATACTGCTACTATGAATTTTGATTTCAAACCGATTTTGATAAGATTATCCGGAACATATACGGCATTCAATCAAGATTTAAACGGCGGTATTACCAACATCATGCAAACCCGTCATGGTCGTAACGATCAAACCAACGGCGCGTTTACGCTAAAGATTACTCATGTTTTAAGTCCAACTATGTACTATGAATTAACCGGCGGTTATTACTTACAAACAAATAAAAACTATATGCCTGGTTTAGGCGATAATTTCTGGGCATACGGCGATAGCGTTGCAAGCGCTGCTACCGGCTGGACAATTCCAAGAGGTCCATTCGATTTGTCAAGTGTTACAGACCGCGCATCAACACGTTATGTTGTTCCGTCTGCTGCAAACATAATGGGATTCACATTTGCTAGAAATGGTTCGATAGGTACTTCATTTTCCCAATTTAATAGACATAACATTAACTTCAGCGGTGCTTTAAACTTCCTGGTAGGAAAAGCACATTCATTCAAAGTAGGCGGCGAGTATACTCAGTACACTTTGAGAAACTGGAGCGGTGTTAATACTCAAAATATTGCATTAAACATATATAATTGGCAGAAAGCCAATCCTAATGCTTCTCAAGCTGACTTGGATGCTTATAAAAGATCATACCTAATAAAGAATGCTGTTAACAACTACGGTTATGAT
>DAIERC010000098.1 GCA_027347125.1 Ignavibacteriales bacterium | reverse complement strand
GGTCCTGCAACCGGATTAACTTTTAAACCGATTCGGTCTTTGGGTGAAACAAATTTGAGACAGGCTTCTTTTAAATTATTTGTACCGGTTAATTCCTTCATTCCTTTTGCAATCATGTTGTATGCGGCTTGGTACACAATTTTGTTATCGGTAATACACTTGTCATTATTAATCTGTACTACTTTGGCGGGAAACATACCCGGCATTGAATTTTGATTACGTTTATACTTCATAGCATCGTTAATGTTTGTTGCCGGTTTAGCGGAAGAATTTGTCTGTCCGGTAACTTGGTTAGCAACGATTAGCATCAGCATAAATAAAACAGCCAGTGATGAGATTTTGATCGAGTTTAGTATAACATGAAGTTTCATATCCGTTCCATTTTTAAATTTGAAGCAAACATAGTTATATCTTAAAAGATATTATAGTCTTCTAAACACAAAAAATTTTTTCAATAGGCTTGCTCTTAAATTTTATTAAAGAGTAATTTCCGGTAATTATTGTAAATAGAGTCATCCTGAGGAAGCGCGCCGTTCGTCATGCAGATGGCCGAAGCGAATTCCGTTGCCAGTTTATTAATCTTATTAATCGAAAGCTTGTTCAAGTAACCCACGCAAAAAACCGAGGCGTAAGCGTCGCCAGCGCCGAGAGTATCAACAATGTTAGTCACTTCCGATTTATATTTATTGGCTTCATTGGCGGAATAAATTTCTGCGCCGTCAGCGCCTAGAGTTAAAGCGATCATTTCAATATTGAAATCCTCAATAAGATGATTAACGGCATCTTCTTTTGATGCGGGGAGAATAAAAAACTGTCGCAGCTTTTTTAGTTCATTATCATTAAGCTTAATTATGTTGGAAGCATGAAGCATTGCCTCAACAAGTTCTTTAGAATAGAAATTATGCCGAAGATTTAAATCGCAAAAATATTTCATTGTTTTATTTTGCAGCAAAGATAAAATTGTGTTGCGGGAGACGATGTTCCTGGTTGTTAATGTTCCGAAATACAAAAGATCAGTTTCGTTAGTGATTAAGTTTCGGGATCTCTCATTCAATTCAATGTAGTCGTAACTGCTTTCCGGAGAAATAATGAAATGCGGAATTTTGTTTTCATCTAGTTTAACCTGGACAGTTCCTGTAACATGCTGATTATCTATATTAATATAATTTGTATCGAACCCGATACCCGAAAGATGATTTATAATTTCAAGGCCGTTGTCATCATTACCGACGCTTGAAATAAAATTAGCATTACCGGTTAATTTCCAAACATGATAAATAAAATTAAACGGCGCGCCGCCAAGTCGTTTCATATCCGGGTAGACATCATAAAGAATTTCACCAATTGCGGTAACTCTTTTCATTTCTTTCCTTTTGTTTTTATTTGAACGAGGACAGCGCCTGCCGCCGCAACTATCATACCCGCACCCTCACGTAAATTAATTTTCTCGTCTAAAAATATCCACGCGAGTAATGCAATTTGAATTAACATTGTTCCGTTAATAATGCTTGATTCCATTGCCGTTAAACTTCGCAAGGTAAAATTCCAAAGTGTAAAAGCTAAAGCAGTATTTACAACCGCCAGCCAAAGCAGGTATAATATATTTGTAAAACTTAACGACGGCAATCCTTGAAAAATTATTCCAATTGCTAAAATAATTACAGACCCAAAACCCATGCTAACTACGGTTATAGTAAGCGGAGAATATTTTGCTTCCCGATTAATATTTCTGCCAAGTATTGCGGAAATAGAATTTGCAAGAACTCCGACGATCATAACGGCAACACCGAGTAAACGACTTGAGGACAACGATACGGGGAAAAAATAAATCAGTATTCCGGCGATGAATAAAAACGCACCGGACCATTGAAGATGAGTAGGTTTTTCGGATAAGAGAAAAATTCCCATCACCGCTACAATCAACGGAGTAAAATTTAGCAGCAAGCTAACTGTAACGGATGGAAGAAGAGATAATCCCAAGAACTGTGTTCCTTGGGTAAAAGTATAAAACACCAATCCAAGAGCAGCGAGTTTTGCCCAATCTCTTTTTGTTGTTTTTTTTATTTCTTGAATTCTTTTGGATGAGAGGGTGAACGGCAGCAAACAAAAAAAAGCGAGCACGTA
>DAIERC010000181.1 GCA_027347125.1 Ignavibacteriales bacterium | reverse complement strand
GTTAACTGTTATTTTGAACCTTCATTTGCCTTTCCCACCAACACATATGCTATAGCCAGTCTGTCGTCCAAGTTTAAATACGGGTATAATAAACTTGTTAAACAGAAGATTAAAAAGAAATTATTGACTAAACCGGAATTAAACTAAATGCGGAAAATATTTCTCATTGCTGCCTTATTAATTTTTGCTGGTATAAGTTTTGCCCAACCAAAAACGGAATGGTTCCCGGCGGGATTAAACATTCAGCCTTTTACCGCGAATTTACTAGAAGCTCGTGCAGGCACATCTTATTTATTAAATCAAAAAAGATTAAGATTGGATATAGGAACTTCTTCCGATATTTACAGAATTGAATCGGGAAATTCGGTTTTAACTTTCGGCGGCGATCTATTCACATTTACAAGATTGAGAAGTGAAAATAATTTCCGGTTCCCGGTTGAAACCATTGACTACTTTTTCGGACTAAACAGCGGGTACAAAATTACAGATGGCGATAAACAGTACGGCTTTCGTTTTAGGCTTAGTCATATTAGCGCGCACCTGGTGGATGGGCGCTACGACAGCCCTTCAAACAGCTGGCGGGAAGATTTGAAGCCGTTTATTTACAGCCGGGAGTTCATAGAACTTTTTCCGTTTTATAAGATTGAAAGTTTTAGAATGTATGCCGGATTTACTTATCTTTTTCACGTAATTCCCAATACAATTGGAAGAGGTATTTACCAATTAGGATTTGATTATTATTTACCTTCATTAATTAGCAAAAATATCTCACCTTTTATTGCCGATGATTTCAAGCTTTCATCAATTGAAAAATATTATGGAAATAACATCCTTTGTGCCGGTGTTAAATTCGGAAAGTATGATTCCAAAGGATTCAGCATTCTCTTTTCATATTATTCCGGCAAGAGCGTTCAAGGAGAATATTTTAATTTAAACGAAAACTATGCTACGTTTGGTATAAATTTGGATTTATAAGATGCCTGATTATTACAACGACATATTTCAAGATCGTAATAGAGCAGAGATAATTAAGAAAGACAAAAAAAATTATCTGCTGCACACTTTGCTTTTTGCGGCTACGTTTATAACTACAACTATTGCAGGCGCACAATGGATAAGCGGCTTGCCAGGGCCTTATCAAATATCTTTTATAATGAAAGGGCTGCCGTATTCTATTTCCATTATGTTTATCATTTCATGCCATGAATTCGGGCATTACTTTGCTGCTGTTTATCATAAAGTAAAAGTGACATTGCCGTTTTACATCCCGTTCCCGCCGGTTCCAGTTTTCTTAAACTTCGGCACAATGGGTGCGGTAATTAAAACTAAGACGCCTATTTATTCAAAGAAAGCGATGTTTGATATCGGCGTTTCAGGACCTATCGCCGGCTTTATCGCATGTTTAATAGTTCTTGGCTACGGTTTTACTCACGTTCCGGGAATAAATTATTTGCTCGCAATTCATCCGGATTATTTTTCGCCTGATTACGGTAAGAATGCAATCGACCTTGCTTTTGGAAATACACTCTTGTTTTCGTTCTTCAAGCTAGTCTTTATTCACAGCTACCAGTTCTTTCCGCCAATGTCGGAAATTTATCATTATCCTTATCTTTGTGTAGGATGGTTCGGCTTATTTGTTACAGCAATGAATATGATACCGGTAGGACAATTAGACGGCGGACATATTTCTTACACTATGTTCGGGGAAGAAACTCATTATAAAATTGCCGTTGTCTTTTTCGCAATTTTAATGGTCCTTGGAATTACCGGGCTGGTTGAATCTATTATGGATTTAAGTACTAACTTCGGATGGGCAGGCTGGCTGCTTTGGGCATTGTTGCTATTTTTCGTTATTAAATTAAAACATCCAGTTGTTCCGGACAACAGCGAACTGGATACTAAAAGAAAATTATTGGGATACTTTAGCTTCTTTATTTTTATTATATCTTTTTCACCAACTCCATTTATGGTTTCGATGGGTAAATAAAAAGCAGTATAAAATTTTTTACCTTGAGACAAGTAATTGAAACAGAAATATTTAAAGCAATGAAAAAATTATTTATTATTTTGTTACCCATCCTTTTAGGGGGATGTCAGAAAGATTTTAACAGCATTGTTGATCCGCAGCCTGAAAATTATCAAGTAACCGGAATTATTACTGCAAATCAGTTTACATATAATCCCGGTGATTCTTTAATTACCACGTGCATAGCGTTAAATTCTTCAATGAATGTTAAAAATGTTTCTTTTAATATATTTTCGTCCGATCAAATTCAATTAAACGCGGGCCCCGTTCAAATGTTTGATAACGGAAACCTGGCGGCAAACGGCGATTCGGTTAAGGGTGATAATATTTTTTCCAGCAAGTTTCCTTTAAGCCATTATTATCCCAAAGGATCTTACGAAATAGATTATTACGTAACGGATAATTCCGGCAACTCAAAATTGCCAGCGGTTCATTTTTTTACTTATGATAACGGGCAGGCTAATGTGGCGCCTGTAATTTCCAGCCTGGTTGCGCCAGATACTGTGTCATTGAGTGCTACGACTACACCAATCCTTTTAACAGTACAAGTTCATGATGATAACGGATTAAATGATATACAGGCTGTTTTCTTTAATTCATTTATTCCGCCGGATGACCATCCTTCTTCCGGTAATCCATGGGCAATGTATGATAACGGTTCAAATGGCGATAAAGCTGCAGGCGACGGAATTTTTTCTTTGACAATAGGATTGCCTTCAAATGCGCAAAAGGGAACATACCGGTTTGAATTTCAGGCAAAGGATAGAAGCGGACTGTTAAGTAACACAATAACTCACAATATAGTAGTTAAATGAAAATAAAAAATTTTTATATCTTATTATTTATTATTTCTGTTAGTTCGGTTTCGTTCCCGCAGTTTTCACCGCAGTCATTTTATATGACTAAGGACGGAAGGATGAGAAAGACTGCTGCTAATCCCACCATATCCAGCAGTAATGTAAGTGATATAATTACAATCGGGGATACAATATGGGCCGGAACAGGACAGGGATTAAGTCTTTCAACAGATAACGGGAATACCTGGAAGAACTTTACAAACGATCAAACTTTCGGTACGGAAGGTATTTCTGCAATCGGTTATTACAAAGGGACATTCTGGGCGGCTACTGCGCATGATGAAAATACTTCACAAGGACCGGTGCCAACCGGCAGCGGATTAAGATACACAACTGACTTTGGTAAAACATGGACTATAATTCCGCAGCCGGTCGATAACGATTCAGATTCAGTTGTTGTTTACGGAATTAATCATTTACATGCGCTGGCTGTTACAGTTCCTGAGCAAAATGTTATCTATGATATGGCATTTACTCCCGGAACAATATGGATTGCTACTTGGGCCGGAGGAGTGCGCAAAGCCCGGATTGATAGTTTGCTTATTGACCCGAGTTATAAATGGCAGCGTGTAATTCTTCCGCCGGATAATCTAGATTCTATCAAACCGACCGATACACTTGATTTTTGCTACACTCCTGTAGCCGGAAAAATTTGTACCGAAGATAATTTGAACTTAAGAGGATTTTCAGTGCTGGCGGTAAATGATTCAACAGTATATGCCGGGACTGCAGGAGGATTAAATAAAACAACAGATGCAAACAGTGAGTATCCTTCCTG
>DAIERC010000174.1 GCA_027347125.1 Ignavibacteriales bacterium | reverse complement strand
CCTAACGGCTTAACAATACCGGAGATTAGCCAGATGGAAGGATTATCCACCGCAAACGTTGGTAAAATTTTAAGGGCGTTGCGTCTGGGCGGCTTTATTGAAAGCTCCAGGGGACAAACCGGGGGTTACAAATTATCCAGGCTTCCCGAAGAAATAATTATTGGTGAAGTGCTCGCCATTCTTGGCGGAAGACTATTTGAAGAGGATTTTTGTAACGATCATTCCGGTACCGAAATGATTTGCACGCATACGATAGATTGCTCTCTCAGATCGTTATGGAGGACAATTCAATCCTTAATAGACAGTGTACTCGGAAAAATGACTCTTAAAGATTTACTAGGCAACGAAGAACAGGTTACATTTCTTGCAACCAATTTTGCCGGCGAGGCAAATACTCCCTTTACAACTAATTAAAAACCCGGGAAGAATTTTTATTCTTCCCGTGGTTGTTTAATCCTCTTGTTCTTCAAGTAGCCTGCATTCTTTAAGCTGTCAATTGATCTGTACAACTTTACACTTACTTCCGTAGAATTTGAATATCCCGTTGAGTTTACTTTTATTCCGTTTATCTCAATATCCAGTTTTACCACAGCAATAAGCTTGTTGCCGGAAATAAGTTCATGGTTAAGATGCAGTTTATTTTCGGGAACATTTGACAGCGCCCAGTAAACACCTTTCCTGGAATTATTAAAAGCCGTATCTAAATCGGTATCTACATTATCCTGGAATGCCGAAAAAAAGAAAGGAATGATTACTAAAAATAATGGGAATAATTTTTTCATCGCTCCCCCGTTGTTTTGATGATGGAAAATTTTAAGAAGATTGATGATTAACTTACAAATAAAATAAATGTTTTCTTTTAATTGTTCAAGTTACATTTACAATATCCTGCAGATTTTGCTAAATGAGTTTCGTCTCAGAATAATACCCAATTATTTATTATTTTTGAATACTTAAATAACAGCTTATCTGATAATAAAAACATAAATGAAGGAAGAAAATGTCATTAAAGCTTGAAAAACTTGAAAACTTTCACGGAAGGAAAGGCCCATTATTATTTATTATAATGGATGGAGTAGGCATTGGAAAAGAATATGAAGGCAACGCTGTTTATATGGCTAATACTCCTGTTCTTGATAAATTATTTAAATCCAAACTTTATACGCAGTTAAAAGCTCACGGCCCGGCCGTAGGGCTTCCCAGCGATGATGATATGGGAAACAGCGAGGTGGGGCATAACGCAATTGGTGCCGGCAGAATATTTGCGCAGGGCGCTAAGCTTGTAAATAAATCGATTGAATCCGGTGATATCTATAAATCCGAAGTATGGCATAAAGTGATTGAAAAAGGTAAAAACGGAGGCACCGTACATTTTATGGGTTTGTTATCCGATGGTAACGTTCACTCGCATATAAAACACCTGTTCGCCTTAATTAACAAATGTGCCGAAGAAGGAGTAAAAAAAGTTAGAGTTCACGCCCTGTTAGACGGTAGAGATGTTCCCGGTAAATCAGCTCTTAATTATATAAATCCTACTGAAGAACTCTTGAATAAAATTTCCAGCGAAAAAGGATTTGATTATAAAATAGCTTCAGGCGGCGGCAGAATGATAGTTACAATGGACCGCTATAACGCCGATTGGAAAATAGTAGAGCGCGGCTGGGAAGCTCATGTAAGAGGTATCGGACGCAAATTCAAATCCGCGCACGAAGCAGTTGAAACTTTTTACAAAGAAGACGAAAATAAAATTGATCAGTATCTAGATCCTTTTGTGGTCGTAGACAATAACGATAATCCGGTTGGTAAAATTGTAAACGGGGATGCCGTTGTATTTATTAATTTCCGGGGCGATAGAGCAATTGAAATATCCAGAGCTTTTGAAGAAAAAAATTTTAAGGAATTTGATAGGGTTGAGGTGCCGGATGTATTATATGCCGGGATGATGCAATACGACGGCGATACTCATGTACCGAAAAACTATTTAGTTCAACCGCCAGCTATTGATCGAAGCATAAGCGAGTATCTTTGCGCTGAAGGAGTTCATTCGTTTGCTATTTCGGAAACCCAAAAATTCGGACATGTTACATATTTCTGGAACGGAAACCGTTCGGGTTATATAAATAAAGATTTGGAAACTTACATCGAAATTCCGTCTGATAAAATTGAATTTGACAAAGCACCCAAAATGAAAGCTTATGAAATAACCGAAAAAACCACCGAGCTTTTAAAAACCGGCAAATACCGGTTCGGCAGATTAAACCTTGCAAACGGTGACATGGTTGGCCACTCAGGAAATATGGAAGCCGCAATTATTGCGGTTGAAACTACGGATGAGTGTGTAGGCAAGCTTCTGAAAGTTGTAGAAGAACTTAAAGGAATTGCCGTTGTAACCGCCGACCACGGAAACTCAGATGAAATGTTTACAATAAATAAAAAAGGCGAAAGGGTTCCGAAAACATCGCACACCCTTAACCCAGTGCCGTTTATAATTTATGATACCGACTATAAAGGTGAATATAAAATGGCCGACATTCAAAACCCCGGATTAAGCAATATCGCTTCAACCTTGCTTAATCTTTTAGGGTACAAAAAAGTTGACGATTATGATCCTTCCCTGATTACATTTGAAAAATAAAATAAGGGCCTGGCAACAGGCCTTTTCTTTTTATAAATAAAAAAATTTAGCCTTGATTTTAAGATTCAAATTGCCAATTTTTTACTTCGATTTTATATTATGAAGCACCTATAAGGGAGTCCTGTTAAATGTCCAAAAAATTATTGGGTCTTGTTCTTCTTGCAATCTTATTTATGCCGCAGGCAAATGCACAAACAGTTATTGGTAAATATGCCGGTGAATTTATGTCTATCGGTGTTGGCGGAAGGCCGCTTGGCATGGGAGGAGCATACGTTGCCATTGCTAATGACGTTACGGCAGGATATTATAACCCCGCCGGCCTCGCACGTATTAACTACCCTGAAATTACTTTGATGCACGACGAGCGGTTTGGAAGCCTTGTAAATTACGATTATGCCGCAGTTGCAATTCCTTACAGCACAGATATGAGCTTCGGCTTAAGCATTATGAGATTAGGAGTAGACGGTATTCCGGATACAAGGAATGCCTTGATAGACCAAAGTACAGGTCAGCCAATTACGGATATTAATTCTCCGTCTGCAAGATTAGATTATAACAGCATAACCGAATTCAGCGACCAGGATTGGGCATTTTATTTTACTTTTGCAAAAAAATATAATTCCAAATTTTATTATGGTGCAAATGCAAAAATTATTTATCGCAGTATAGCGGAATATTCCGCCTACGGAATCGGATTTGATGTCGGCGCATGGTATTCAGTAACCGACAAATTTTCACTCGGCGCAAATCTCCAGGATATAACA
This sequence comes from Ignavibacteriales bacterium, assembly GCA_027347125.1. Classification (GTDB taxonomy): domain Bacteria; phylum Bacteroidota; class Ignavibacteria; order Ignavibacteriales; family Ignavibacteriaceae; genus FEN-1297. The sequence goes on along the minus strand of DAIERC010000174.1, from coordinate 8,486 downwards.
ACAACACTGGTAGCATGGAGCACGGGACGAAACGAACTTATTACACCGACAGCAAAAGTTGGTGGAGCTTACCAGCTTCAATTACTCGGCGGTACAATTACACCGGCTTTGGACTTCGATATAAGATTTGAGAATAGGCAATTTGCTTCTAATTTTCATGTAGGCCCGGTAAGTTTTGATATGCACGCTGGTTTTGAATACAATTATAAAAATATTTTTATGGTACGCGGCGGCTACAATGATGTAAAACAATTTACAATTGGCGCGGGAATAAAATTACCAAAATTAAATATAGATTATTCGTTTGCAAGATTTAGTCAATCTGAAACCGACAGGCTCCCGGATACGCACAGAATTTCACTAATATTAACTCTTGAAGAGCCGAAATTTTTAAGGCCTGGTTCTAACTAAAATTCGAATAAATTTGGGGACCATTTACAACAAAAAACCGGCACTTAACTCATTCCGGTTTTTCTTCTTTACTTTTAACCGCTTCCAGTAACGTATTAAGCAAAACTTTATTTTCAACAGGCTTGGTTAAAAACACATCTACGCCGGCGTTCAAAGCATTATCACGATCTTTCTTAAAAGCATGGGCCGAAAGACAAATTACAGGTATATTTTCGTAACCGTTCATTTTCCTTAATTCACTTGTAAGTTCCAAACCGTTTTTATTTCCGCGCAGGGAAATATCCATAAGTATTACATCAAACTTAGTCTTATTTAAATGATCATAAAATGATTGTTCGGAATCGCATATCTCAACATCAAAATATCTTTTAAGAAACATTTCCAAAAATTTTTGGTTCTCAAAATCATCTTCGGTTACAAGCAATTTAGGTTTTTCAGTATTACTGTTTTCCGTCATTTATAACTCCTATTAATAAAAAAACAATTATGAAAGTAGTTTAACCATCGTTTCGATTGTATTGTATTTTTCAAATCAGCTATTAACACCTTAAGACTTAAATAATAACAGGTGTTTCTACTTATATTATCGATCAAAACTTGAAAAACTTGATTTACAAATAATTACCTATGCAAGTTAAACCATCTTTAACATGATTTCAAATCACAACCAGGTATTTTTTAACCGTGTTCCGGTAAAAATTTAACATCAATAACGTGGGCTTAAGGCATCAATCGATTTTCAAACATAATAAAAGCCGAAATGAAAACCGGTTATGAAGAAGCGCGGTCTAATTTTATGAGGATTTTGGCGCTGCTGTCTCTGTATATGCAAAAAAATACCCCTATGAAAAATTCAAATATAGATGTAATAATATAATAATAACTAGCATTGGCAAAGCCGGTTAGTATATTTATAAATTTTGTAATTAATGTAAATTCGTAAAAAATTAAAAGCACCATGAAAACACTAAATATGTCTTCATAAAAAATCCTCAAGATAAATTGCTTCATAAATACTGCCAGAATAAGAATATGAATAAAAATAAAAATAATTTCATTTTTAAAGCCATTTAGGACGAAGCCGCTTGCATAAACAATCACAAGAAAAATAACCGGCCACATTTTTTTTATCATTTTTTTCTCTAATACAGAAACTAATGCCAGCAGACTAAAAAAATTGTAAATTAGCATCTGGTTAAAAGAAAAGAAATAAGACACAATTAAAGAGGCTGCTTCCGCTAACGGCAGTGTCAAGAAATAAATAAAATATTTACTCTTGTATTGACGAATCGGCGGAACCAGCCAGATAAATGATAAGATATATAATACTAATGATATTTTATTCATAATCCTAGTTTGGGCAAACAGGGGGACATAATAAACTGTATTCCATCGTATATTCGCCGTTTGTTACCGACAAAACGCCTTTTCTTAATTCAACAGTTGTTGTGGGAGCATTACCTGATTTAAGCAATTCTATTACTTTACTCGTACTGAAAACATGAAACGGGGTAACGGCATCAAATGCTTTCGCGTCTCCCATCATAGCATTCCGGTTTTTGTCTAGCACGACTAACTTACTTTCCAGAATGTGAAATAATAAATAATCGCCAGATGCCTGAATCAATTTTTCGACTTCTGCGGTATCTAGCGCTATTGATTGTACGACCGGGCCGAAATTTTTATCTGCTTCGGCTTTAGAAATAATTTTACCTATTGTTTCCATAACATCCTTTTAATATGAATGTAATTCCCCTTCTTTAAGCCTGAAGGATTTGGCTGAGGTTAAATAATTGAAAAGTATTCGAATATTTTATTTGTAAAACCAAGGAATAAACTTTCAAATTTATTTTTACCCCGTAAAATTTACCTCGTTTTTACGGAAATGCTTTGCACACAAGTAATTACTTTAACTATTCCGTTAAATTTTATCCTTCAATATATTGAAAAAATTTATAATTATACAGGATTGGAATAGAGGAAGAGATTTTACTGAAGAGTGAATTACATCCGGAAAGGAGATATTACAATTTAACTTCTACGGAAGCCAAGTTTTTACCTGAGAATAAAATCGTCGAGTGTAGATAATAATTTTTCATTGCTCACCGGTTTTCCTAGAAACACATCGACCCCCGCCTCATAAGCCAGCCGTTTGTCATTTTCTAATACATGAGCCGAAAGACATACGATAGGAATGTGTTTATATTGATCGGAGTTTTTTAGTTCTCTGGTAATTTGCAGGCCGTCCATACTACCTTTTAGCGCTACGTCCATTACAATTAGTCTAATATCATTATTTCTCATTCCTGCATAGCATTCTACATCGTTAAGGCACATTACAAGATGATAATATTTACCTAAGAGCAGTTCTAAGAATAACTGAGTATCAATATCATCTTCTACAACTAATACTTTTAATTTGGCCATTGGCACCGGAAGATATTTATGATTTATAAAAAAACGGGAACCATTGGACAGGAGCATATTCAATGGTTCCTCGAATCCCCATTACCCTGCCCTTGAAAAAAACCTTGACGAATATATGTATAGTTCGGATAAAAAGAATCAGTAAAATTACCTAGTCCCTTCTAGGAATTCTTCCTAGTTTTTTCTAGGAATTCTTCCTAGACGTCTAGGAATTCTTCCTAGATTTCCTGTGAAAACGGGCTAAATTTGCATTTTTTAAAATGTGTCAAATATATGTAGGATGGATGAAGATTTGATGCATTAAATATATTTTTTAAAAATTATTTTCAATAGCATATTTTGCCAGGGCGGCGCTTGTTTTAACATTTAACTTTTGCATCAGGTTCGATTTGTGTGAATCAACCGTACGGGTGCTGATTTCAAGAGTATCGGCTATTTCCTGGTTTGATAACCCGCTTGCTACAAAATGGAGAACTTCTTTTTCTCTTTTAGTAAGAACCATTTTTTCCTTCTCTTTAATAAAACTTGATTCATCAAATTTTTGCACCATATTTTCAATAACCATTTGCGAAATGCTGGCACCGAAATATCTTTTGCCGGCATAAACATTTTTTATTGCGGTTATTAATTCTTCTTTGCTTACATTCTTGTGAAGAATACCCATAGCTCCTAATTTGAATGCGCTTAAAACGTATTCTTCATTTTCATGCATTGTTAGTATTAATATTTTTGTATCCGGAAATAACAATTTTATTTTGGGAGTAGCTTCCAGCCCGCTAATTTCAGGCATAGATATATCCATAAGAATCACGTCGGGTTTTAATTCTCCCGTCTTTTTAATCGCGTCTCTTCCGTTTTCCGCTTCGCCGATTATTTCAATATCGACAACGTCTTTTAACAAACTGGTTATACCGGTTCTTACAAGCAAATGATCATCCACAATAAGAATTTTTATTTTATTCATTTTCATTCTCCAAAGGTATTTCCACAATAATTTCCGTTCCGCCGCCTTTCCTGGAATCGATTGCCAACTTTCCGTTCAATGCAATTGTTCGCTCAGACATATTTATTAACCCCATTCCGTTCTTCTGCAATGGATCTTTCTGTAAATTGTTAGGATCAAAACCAACGCCGTCATCCTCTACCATCATCCTGACAAAACCCGGATGTTTTACAATCTGAATACTGAATTCGGTTGCCTGCGAATGTTTAATAATATTGTTTAATGCTTCCTGCGCAATTCTGTACAAAGTTGTTTCCGTATCCGCATTTAATCGTTTATCAACCTTATACGCCTGAAATATACTTTTCATATTTGATTTTTTTGATATTTCATTGCACAATGAGTTTAAAGCGGGAAGTAATCCCAGGTCATCAAGAATTCTTGGTTTTAATCTGTAAGAAATTTCTCTTACTTCAAACATCGCGCTATCTATAAGCGAAGCAATATCGTTAATGCGTTCAATCCTCTCCCTTGAATCTGCCGGCATATCTTTTAGCGCTTCCAAATTTAATTTTATTGAAGTTAAAATCTGTCCCAGGCTGTCATGCAATTCCATCGATATTTTCTGCTTCTCTTCTTCCTGAAGCCTTTGCAAATGATTTGATAAATCGCGCAGCTTTTTCCTCGAACTGGTTAACTCGTTTTCAAAGTTTTTTCTGGAAGTAATGTTGTTACAATATATTTGCCCGAATTCCATTTCCGGAATTCCTTTGATTGTAACGTCAAAATATTCATTAAAAATTTCGGCCGATAAATTTAATGTTTGGCCATCTTCAATAAAGCCGGAAAAATTGAAATCGTTAAGAGGCGGTAAAATATTAACAATACTTATTTCTTCTTTCCATTTTTCACCCAGCAATTCAATGCCAGCTTTGTTTGAAAGAATAATCTTTCCCTGCTTGTTAAAACGAAACAGCGGTTCCGGATCCAGCTCGGCAAAAAGCGCCATCAATTTTGCGTTTTGTGTTTCAAGAGTTTCTTTTTCCTCTTTGAATTTTTTGTTGCTCGGCAAAAAAATATGAACGTAAAAAATATAAGTTAAACCAAGCAACGCAAGGCTTAGCAAAACGGAAAGCAGAATAGGATTATTTAGACTAAAGATTAAATCGGTTGACGGCATTTGAGTTTCTATACATGCCTAAGCAAATTCTTTTATACAGGTATTTGGTACAATTTTATAAATGAATATAATGAAAATTTCATCAATTCTAAAAAGCTATAAATTGCTGTTTATATTTTTGGAAGTGTTTTGTATAATTGATCTGAAAAAAAATTGAATATAGACATGCATGAATTTCAACAACTCGGGAAAGTACTGGTATTTTTTGGAATAATAATTCTTATACTGGGATTGTTTTTGCTTCTATGGGATAAAATTCCATTTATCGGGAAGTTGCCCGGAGATATTTATATAAAAAGGAAAAATTTTACTTTTTATTTTCCAATCGCAACATCAATTTTATTAAGTATAATTATCAGCCTGATATTATATTTTTTTAGAAAATGATTTTGATTGTTGAGCCGGATATTGCAGGGATTCTGCCACAAAGCAGAACCCCTTTAATAATTTTTAAGATTTGCCGAGAAGCTTTTTAATTTCGTTTATGTAAGTTTCTTTTGGTGTTAACCCGACATGCTGGTTGACTATTTTACCGTTTTTATCAATAACAAAAGATGTCGGTATTGCTTCGATGTTTCCGTACGCTTGAACTACTTCGTTATTTCCATAAACAACAGGATAATTGATTCCGTAATTTTTAATGAAAGGTATAACATCTTTCTTTGTATCCAGGTCCAAAGAAATTCCGATTATAACAACTTTGTTTTTATACTCTTTTTTTATTGCAATTAAATCAGGAATGCCTCTTCTGCACGGCGGGCACCAGGTAGCCCAAAAATCAACAATAACTACTTTCCCTTTAAAGTCGGACAAAGATACTTTTTTCCCTTGCGTATCAATCAAAGTAAAATTAGGCGCTTTTTGGTTATCGGCATTAAGATTTGTATTCTCCGTATTTGAAAGATGGTTTGCTGCGTTATTCATATCGTCAGCGGCTTTGGCTGAAGTTTTATCGAATCCAAATAAAGCAACTGCTGCAAAGAACATTAAGATAAGAGTGATTTTTTTCATCTCATTTTCCTATTTTAGATTTATTTCACATTAGTATGTGTATCCATTTGCAATCTCGGATCAATCGCCGTATCCGGTTTTGAGTTTGCGGCGGAATTGTAGTTTGGCGGATATGGTCCATGTTCCGGTACTGATCTGGTATTATTTACAATAAAAAATATCAGCAGAATTACTAAAACCACAATTGTCCAGAATGTATTTTTATACCTTGGATTTATCAACGGTTTCTTTTCCGGTGGTTTTTTCCCAATCTGCCTTTCTTTCGGTTTTCCTTTTTTTTGAGCCATTTTTTCTTTTTTATGTTTGTTTGATGTTTTTTTTAGAATTAGGATTCTAAGATAATAAATTTATTTTGAAAAAAACCTCTAATTATTTATCCAAGTAAAACTTTAGAATAATTCAATTTGCGATCCGCGTTGCGCCCTGAAATTATTCAATATCAACTGCGGCCTGCTCCGGTTTAAGCCGTGTTTCGCACAGCTTAAATTAAATAAATTATTTATAGTGTTAGCCAGCTCGCCTTCACCCGTAAATCTTTTACCGAACTCTGACTCATTTAGTTTGCCGTTTCTAATCTGCATTATTTGGTTAACAATTTTACCCGCTCTTTCCGGCATATTTTCATTGATCCAGTTTAAGAACAATTCTTTTACCGAATAGGGAAGCCTGAGCATGGTTCTGCCGGCAAAATTTGCTCCGGCTTTTGCCGAGACTTCAATTATCGATGGAATTTCTTTATCGTTTAATCCCGGTATTATCGGCGCAATGTTTACACCCACCGGCACTTTGTTTTCTGCTAATACTTTTATAGTGTTTATTCTTCTTTCAGGCAAGGATGTACGTGGTTCCATCACCCGCGTTAATTCCCGATTCATTGTAGTAATTGATATCATAACAGCGACCAAACTTTTACCGGCCATTTCTTTAAGAACATCTATATCTCTCAGGATCAACGAATTTTTTGTTATTATCGATACAGGATTTCCAAACTCAAGACATATTTTTAACGCTTCGCGTGTTAATTTTAGTTTTCTTTCAACGGGTTGGTAGCAATCGGTATTGCCCGAAAACATAATAACATCAGGTTTATAATTTTTATTATTAAAAAATTTTCTTAGAAGCGTCGGCGCATTTTCTTTAACCACAATTTTCGATTCAAAATCTATCCCGGAAGAGAATCCGAGATACTCATGCGTGGGCCGGGCATAACAATAAATACATCCGTGCTCGCAGCCGCGGTACGGATTAAATGAATAATCAAATCCCACATCTTTGCTGTCATTCCGCGAGATTATGCTTTTGGAATAATCTTTATAAAACACGGTATTTATATTTTTTTCATAATTTTCTTTTTCTTCGTATTCGGTATCATCAAACGCATCCGGTTCAATATGAATTTGTTCAAACCGGTTCTTGGGGTTTTGCTGGGCGCCTCTTCCTTTTATATGCATAGTATAATTACTCTTAAAAATGCGTTAAGATAAAGAAAATTTATTTAGCAAATAGTGATGAAAAATTACTCTCGGCAGAAATTGGGAAAGGTTTTAAAAATAAAAAAAGATTCAGTACTTATGTAAATACATAAATACTGAATCTCAGAATTTTTATACGAAGTTACATAGATCTTTTTCTAATCCGGTACGCGATATATGAACCGCCTATAAAGACAAACATCGATCCTGCAACAACTGTTAGCGCAGATACTACAAGCGAAAACAAATCCATTCTTTGGCCCTCCCAAAAAATATCAAGTTTAAACAGTTTTTGGCTGTATGTTATTTTTATTGTATTAGTTTCATATAGAAACTACAAAAAGTATATGTAATTATAAAGTTTTTAGATCACTAAAGATTGAGTTTTGGGTATAAATTCGCTTAGTGGATTATAAGCCCGATAAACGGCACAAAAATGATCTTATAGCATGTAAAAATTTACCGTTTGAAGAAGTTTCGGTTTCATTTTTTAACAAAATTATTTATCAGTTTACATCGCAAAATACTATGTCAGATTGAATTATTGCAATGCATGATTGCACTAGGCAAATCAGTTTTCTATTGCTCCGCCGCTTCATGTTTCCCCGAATTTCCGGATAATATTAATTGATTTAATTTCTCACTTAAATTTTTTGAGTTTTCATTTTTATCTTTAGCCAGCCATTCTTTAAGATCGGCTTTGGTATCTATGTCGGTTAAAACTTCCATGTTTGCAAATTTTAAATTTCGTCTTAATATTTTTTCAACCAACTCTCCGTAAACACTGCTTGTACTCCATTTGATATCATCAAACAAACCCGGATAAAAATTTTCCATTCCGAGAAGATAAAAACCGCCGTCATTTGCGGGACGATAACAAAATCATTATTATCCAATAGCTTATACGCGCACCTTATAAGTTCGTCCAAAATATCGGGTATATCTGTTCCGATTATTACGGCATAATTTATGCCCTTGCTAAACATTGTACAAAATGCGTCTGACATTTGTTCGCCCAGGTTATTGCCTTTTTGAGGATGAT
>DAIERC010000112.1 GCA_027347125.1 Ignavibacteriales bacterium | reverse complement strand
TACCGCCGAAATGCGTCTGCGGATTATATCTACGATGTGTTTGTAATGCCCGTTTAACATTATATCCGGATGTTTCCTTAATTAACAAAATTACTTTTTACTGTTAGAGGTTTCCTTTTTGCGTAAGCTTGTTTCCATTTTGAGGACAAAAATTTCCAAATTATGGGTTAGTGTTTCCTTTTTACTACCCGTTGTTTCATAACTAAGGATAATTATTTCTTAAATGTTAACTGGCATTTTTTAAATGAGGAACAGAGTTTCTATAATATGGGCGTTTATTTCCTTTTTAAAGTAGAGCATTATATACACGAATTGTATGTTTTTAATTTACGGCAGGATGTTTAGTTAAAATTTAGTCTTGTTATTCAATTGCATCAACGTTCATTGATCGACCATGATTCACCTGATTATTTGATTTCCTTGATTAAAAAAAATTTATAATCATTTCCAATCCAACCGTCATAATATTATGCAAAAAATCATGTTAATCCTTTAATCTTACAAATCGGGGTTCAGATAATTTAACAATGAAACAAATAACCCATTGACTAATTACCGGCTAATAACCAGGGACAAAATGCCCGATTTCTCCACTCTGTCATCCTGTCAAAATATCAAAGCTGAAACCTTAATTTTGCCCGTTTTTAGCTGTTTCTCTTATTCCGTTCGTCTTGGCTTCTTCTTTCTATCTTATTGGTTTCAAGTTAATACCCCAATTATTAGTATGACTTTTTGTCATTTCCCTTCTCTTCAACGGTTTAATTTTTATAGAACAAAAAACCAATTTCCAATTTTAAAAGAAGAGACAACGCTTTTTTATGAATAAAAAATTTTATACCTGATTAATTTATAATATGGGCAATAAATATCCGGCGGAGAGTTCTCCGCCCGTTATTTTTTAGGAGGTATGATGATGTACTATAGAACTATATTTCTTTACGCGATCCGTCTCTTAATTTTTTGAGGGTTATAATTATTTACTATTGTTTCATTTGATCCGTCTATTTTAAATTTTGAAATTAAGTTTTGCAGGTTATCCGTCAATCGATTCAAATCTTCCGCTGCCCTTGCTATCTGCTGTGTGCCCGCCGCTGACTGCTGCGTAACGCTACTTATACCTTCTATATTTCTACTGATTTGTTCTGCGGCCGATGACTGCTCTTCGCTTGCAGCGGCTACCTGGGTTACCACATCCAGATTTTTTTGCGATGAGTCTATTATTTGTTGAAGAGAAGCACCGGCTTTTTCGGCTAAACTTTTTCCTTCTTCAACTTCTTTGGTTCCCTCGTTCATCGAGCTTACCGCTTCCTTGGTATCATTTTGAATTTTCCTAATCATAGCCGCAATCTCTTTAGTCGCTTTGGTAGTGCGTTCTGCAAGTTTGCGAACCTCATCGGCAACAACCGCAAAACCTCTTCCTTGCTCGCCGGCGCGCGCAGCTTCTATTGCAGCATTTAGCGCCAGTAAATTTGTTTGATCGGCAATATCATCTATCACCTGGGCTATTTCGCCTATCTGCTCGCTGCCTTTGCCAAGTTCTTGAACTGTAGCGGCCGATTTCAAAACAACATTAGAAATGTTATTCATACCTAGAATGGTATCTTGAACGGTCTTTCCACCTTCAAGAGCAATTTCACCGGCACGTTTTGCATTCTCGGCAGCAACGCCGGCATTTTTAGTTGATTCGAGAATGGTTTTGGTCATTTGTTCAACGGCGGCGGCAACTTCAGCGGTTTGTGAGCTTTGTTCTTGTGCACCGGCCGCCATTTCTTCAGAGCTGGATGAAATTTGAGTACTGGCGCTTGCCGTTGCCTGTACAGCCTGGATAACTTTATCTAAAATGCCTTTAATATTTTGTACTGATTTGTTAAAGCCGTTGAATAATTTCGCGATGTCGTCGTTTTCCTTTTCCGGTATTACTTCCACAGTCAAATCACCTTCGGCAAATTTATCCATTTCTAAAAGTATTTTTTTTGTACTACGGGTTAAATAATTCTGCGCTTCTTTAATTTCGGTAATGCCGGTAACCGCTTCGAGAGCACCGACAATTTGCCCTTCCCTATTTTTTATTGGCGCGCCGGTATATAGGATAGGCAGTTCTACTCCATTCGGATAGGCTATTGTTTCATCGGTAAATGTAGAATCATTTTTCATCGCCTTAGC
>DAIERC010000055.1 GCA_027347125.1 Ignavibacteriales bacterium | reverse complement strand
ATGAGGTCATTTTTAGAAAAAGTGCAGACAGATAAAAATCTGGAATCTCTCGACGGTATTTCAAAGAGATTTATGATCGATTATTATATAAATAATAAGCAATATGATAAAGCGCTATCAATAGCAGATGAAATTCTTAATGATAAATCTTCAAACAGTGATTTGCTTTGCGATGTTACTTATGCAAAAGGATTGATTTATCAATATTCTTTAGATAATAATAACGAGGCACAGAAATGTTATTCGAATATACTTAATAATTACCCGGATAATAATTTGGCGAAAGCTGCGAAACGTCACCTAAGTGACATGGGTATAGAAGTAAAAGAAAAGACTTCGCAAGCTTCTGAAAGCACCGGCGCCAAACTTTCGTCAGGCAACTATCCAAATCCATTTAATCCGACAACCACGATTACATATACACTTCCGGAAGATGGAGTAGTGACTATAAAAGTATTTAATACCTTAGGTCAGGAAATTAAAACTTTAATAAACGGCTATTCCAACAAAGGAAGTCATTCGGTTATGTGGGATGGTAACAATAACAGTGGTCAGCAAGTTACATCGGGAATATATTTTTATAACGTAACATTTAAAGGCAATGCTCTTGTAAAAAAAATGTTGATGATTAAATGAGCATAGGCGAATTTGATCATCAATCCCGGTTAAACCGGTGGTAATGATAAAATAAAACATTTGTGTATAGGCGGGGCATGCCCCGTCTATACAACGCCGACATCTTTTAAAAAGACGGCAGCAAAAAATAAGGAGCTTCCCCAAATACTGAGGAAAAAAATAATCAACTGATCTATTTACAAAAAGAGGAGTTCGTAAAATGTCAATTGAAAATAAAATTTCTTTCAGCCTGTCGCCCGAAAACGCGGCGTCCGTACAAACTTCGATAGACGCGATTAGCGCCATACTTCAGCCGCTTTTAATAGCCCTTACCCCGGAGCAGCGTAAAACAATTCCGAAGATGAATGATAAATCGCTGCCGTTTGTTCAAAAGGCGCTTGAATATACTCAAACCAACCCTGAGTTCGCTCCCCCGTTCATCAACCTGCCGGAATTAAAAATAGATGTTGAAGCCGTAGAAACATTAACAAAACTTGAACGCGCTTTAACGCAGCTTGTAAGTGCTGTTGAAGATACCGCGATGTTAAGCGGCAGCGAAGCCTATATTACTTCCCTGGCGTATTATAATTCGGTTAAGCTGGCGGCAAGGAATAATATACCGGCTGCGCAAATAATTTATGACGATCTAAGTAAAAGATTTGACGGGCAGAAAGGTTCAAAAAACAATATCCCGTCAGTCAAAGAACCGGCCGCAAACGCATAGGTTAAAATACATCTATTCTGCGGGGGCGGGTTTTTATCTGCCCCTGAGTGTAAGTTCAAGTTAGAGGCTAAAAGTGTATATCAACTTTGTAAATCCATGCTGCGATGCGGCTATAGCAGGCAAATTGCAGTACATGGCATCTTCCGGACATGTTTCTGCCGGTAAAAATGCAGCTTTGGTATCCTCTGGGCCGGTTTCAGCCGGTAAAAAAGCAGCTTAACCGGGTTAAAAGGTGAGTGAACTCACCTCAGAGGCGGCTTTACTACCCTTTGGGGTCGCTTCAGCAGACTTATAGGCAGTGTTAATATCTTAATAACTATTTCGTGCTGTTTGATGGGGAGGATTGGTAAACGGAAATTGAAAACCGTTGATAAGAAAACGAAGGTTATTATATGGGGTTACAATTATAAATACTTGATTGTAATTGAATGCAGCGCTATTTGTTCTTCATTATTCCATAGTTCCCCAATTCCACTACTACAATTTTTTAAGAGTTACGTAAGGCGGGCAGTTATTTAAATTTTTCTTTTAATTTAGCCGCGTATCTTCTGCTCATCTGGAAAGGTTCGGCAATATTTTGTAAATATACCCGGTAAGATGAGTTGAACCACTTTTCTACTTTTTCTACAAACTCCAGGTTTACAATTGTTGAGCGGTGAATTCGCGCAAAGTATTTTGGTGTAAGCCGGTTTTCCCATTCAACCATCGGCTTAAGTACCAGAAGTTTTTTACCGTTTACCATGCATATGTATGAGTAATCTTTTTCGGCGGTAATGCAAAGTATGGAACTGATTTTTATGAATTTTGAAACGCCATCGGAAGTAATAAAAAGGCGGTCGTCGTATTCCAGAACTTTTCTGGAAGGATCAAGCGTGGTTAAGGTTTCTTCTTCATCTAAAAATTCTTCATTATCCGGGGAATCGTCTTCGTCGTCTATAACGCCTATAAATTTGGAAGATAATTCGTCTACGCTTTTTATATGCCAGCCTTTATTTTTTTGATCTTTTGATTCCGCATTTTGTTGGCTTGAATTCTGATCTTCATCTTCCAGTAAAAAATTGCTTTTTACCAGGCCGTCATTAGATAACAACCGGTCTATTGTTAACGCAAGGCGGTCGTAGCCAACGGGTTTTTTCAAATAATCAAGAGCGTTTACTTCAAAGGCTCTTAAGGCATAATCATCGTAGGCGCTTACAAAAACAACCTTTGCTTCTTTGGATATTTTCTCCATCAATTCAAAGCCGCTGTCGGAGCCGAGGCAAATATCAAGGAACACACTGTCCGGTTTCTTCTGTTTAATAATATCTATAGCGCCGGACATGCTGGATGCTTCACCCACAACATTTACCTGGGGGAATTTTTTAAGTAAGATGGTAAGTAATTTGCGTGCCTGCGTATCGTCATCCACTATTACCGTATTCAGCTTTTTATTTTCAATCGTGCCTTTGGTCGACATATAAAACCTCTTGACTCCTTTTATTTACCTCAGTATCAATTACTGTTCCAGACATCGTTGCTAAAAGTGGTATAAATTACGTTCGATTAAAGGTTGAAATCGTACATTTTTATTTATTCGATAGTTCCGTTACTTCAATATGCCGGTATACCCAGCTCAAATTGAGAAGTAACAATGATATTGTTTTGGATTGAAACAATATACTAAATTTTTCTTGAGGAACAATGTGATTTATATTTATCAAGACATTTCGCCAACATCTTGTTAGTTTATTAAACAACATCCATCCTATCTAAAAGTTTAGACCAAAAACTTTCGCAATAAATTAACCACATTACATTGCGCTTAATTCAAAATTAAAAATTTTCAGCCGGAGGCTGATTTGTTTTCTTACCAAACGCCGGATCTATCTTTATGAATTTAGTAATTATAAAAATCGGAATTGTGGAAATACAAACCCATATAAAAAAATGCCGGTACCCTATTATCGATTGAAGCCAGCCGCTGAACATACCGGGAATCATCATGCCAAGGGCCATAAAACCTGTGGCCAGCGCATAGTGAGATGTTTTGTGGTCGCCTTCGGATATTAAAATTAATACCAGCATGTAAGCCGTAAACCCGAAGCCGTAACCGAATTGCTCAAACGCTACTGCAATGTTTATTAATAGCAGGTTTGAAGTTTGAGTATACGATAAATAAACATAAACAAGATCGGGTATGTTAATGGCTGCCAGCATCCACCAGACCCAGTACTTCAAGCCGTGTTTGGCGGCTACAATACCGCCCAAAATTCCGCCGAGCGTAAGCGCTATTAAACCTATAGTACCGTATATAAAACCGATTTGCCCGGTTGTTAAAGCAAGCCCGCCTACTTCCTGCGAGTCTAACATAAACGGAGCCGCCATTTTTACCAGTTGCGCTTCCCCAAGCCTGTATAAAAGGATAAAAGAAAGAATTACTCCTATGTTATTCTTCTTAAAGAACAAAACAAATGTTCTAAGAAATTCGCTTAAAATGTTTTTAAATGATTTTTTTTGCACCACCGGTTTGTCCGATGAAGGGTAAGGAAGAATAAATTTATGGTAAACAAAAATTGAAATAAAAATTGCGGACAAAAAGAAGAAAGTTACAATCCATGATAATTTTATGTTACCGGATTTTACAATAAACAACGCAGCTGCGCTTGTTTTTAATTTAGGATCGAGCTGTATAATTGCCGCGGCAGGCTTATTCCAGTTTAATGAGGTGAATACAAACCTGCTGCCCTCCACTAAAGAGATGCTGTGGTCGCCGGATTCCCTTCCGAAATTAACTATAACTTGCTGTTTGCCCGCCGGCTTTTTAGACAGGTGAAAGAACACAACTCCTACGTTGCCGGATTTAGATGAATTTACTTTAACAATTGAACCGGGGCCGAAATAAGTTTTTAGAAACCACTCTAAACCGGCAACAACATTTTTATCCCACCAGGAAGATTCACCCGGCGCCGTTGAAGCTTGTATAGTGCCGGTTTGTTTATCCGCGTAGAATAAGTTTTTTGTATTCCAATTTTTTACACGCTTAATAAGCGAATCGGCTGTTGCTTGGGATATTGAAGCAGTGCTTAGCTGAAGCGTACCGGGGTAAGTAATAATTTTAACCGGGCCAGCTAATTGTGTTGTATCGAATTGCTGCGGGAAAACTACACGGTTAACGGTAAAAGAGGGATTGGCAATAACATTTATATCACGGCTCGGCAGCCCGCTGTGTGTTTCTATATAACCGGCAAGAATAATTAAAACGCCCTGTCCGAAAATCATTGCGATTCTATAGAAAGTGCTTCTGATGCCTACGAAAAAAGCCTGGTCATGTTCTGAAAGCCCAAGCATATAAAATCCGTCGGCGGAAATATCATGTGTAGCCGAACTGAAAGCCAGCAGCCAGAAAACAGCAAGGCTGTATTGAAAATAATTTGGAGCGGGAATTGTAAGCGCAACCCCGGCAAACCCGGCGCCTATTATAAGCTGCATCGTTACAATCCAAAAGCGTTTGGTTTTGAATATATCTACAAACGGGCTCCATAAAGGTTTGATAACCCATGGCAAATACAACCAGCTTGTGTATAAAGCAATATCGGTATTTGAAATTCCGAGGCGTTTATACATTATAATTGATACGGTCATTACAACTACGTAAGGAATTCCTTCGGCAAAATATAAGGAAGGAACCCAGCTCCAAGAATTTCCGGATGCCGGTTGTTTTTTTGTCATAAGAATTTCTCCGGTTGAAATAAAAACATCTGATTATCCGGCAAGCAGCGGATAATTGTTTTAAAAATAAAGATAAACCTGATTAAGTATAAATGTGTTCGTAAAAAACACAATAACCTTAACTGTTGAGTTTTAAAAGCTCGCGGGCCAAAAGAACCGCTCCAACTTCCGGGGCAAAGTCCGGTTTGTGTAATTCTACTTCACTAAACACGGAGGATATTTTTTGTCTTAGCTTATTGGCGAAATAGTTTTCTTTATCAATAAGGCCGCCTATCAGACTTAATTTTACGTGGTTCTTACTCAACCTTTTCAGCATTGATGATACAAGCAACAGCAATTCATCGGTTTCTTCGTCGATTATTTTAAC
>DAIERC010000019.1 GCA_027347125.1 Ignavibacteriales bacterium | reverse complement strand
CATGTAAACAGACGCAACACCCCATCTTAAACAAAGGTTATTCATCGTTTCAAAGCAATTTGATACAGCGATAATTTTTGATTTCGGTCTATATTTAGCAAGGTTGCGCGCGGTTCTGCCTTTGTATGTAAATACTACAATTGCTGCAGCGTCAATTTGTTTGCTTATTGTTGCTATTGCCCGGCCTACCGAATCGAATAAATTTTCTTCAACATTTTTTGATATTTCCAGGTCGGTATCATGTATTGGCGGAAGATACTGTTCTACTTTTTTTACTATTTTGTTCATTGTCTCGACAACCAGTACAGGATATTTACCTACCGAAGTTTCGCCGCTTAACATTACCGCGTCCGAACCGTCTAGTACCGCATTGGCAACATCCGATGCTTCGGCGCGCGTTGGAATTGGGTTGTGAATCATCGAGTCGAGCATCTGCGTAGCAGTAATAACAAGTTTACCGACAGAGTTGCATCTTTTTATTATGTTCTTTTGAATCATCGGAACTTCTTGCGGGGGCAGTTCAACTCCTAAGTCGCCGCGGGCCACCATTATTCCGTCGGCGGCTTTTAGTATTTCCTCAAAATTATCTATAGCTTCTTTCTTTTCTATTTTTGCTATTATGGGTTTCTCATGACCTCTGTTCTTAAGCCACTGGCGGAGTTCAATAATATCATTTGCCGATCTTACAAAAGATAAAGCCACATAATCTATCCTGTAGTTTAAAGCGAATTCCAAATCGCGGTAATCTTTTTCCGTAACAGAAGGAGTAGATAATTCCATTCCCGGCAGGTTCATTCCTTTTTTGGGTTTTAAAATTCCGCCGTTTTTAATAATGCACTTAACCGAATTTTTTGTTTTCTCAATTATTTCTAATCTTAGCAAACCGTCATCAATTAAAATAGGATCGCCAATCTTTGCGTCTTGCGGAAGAGGTTTATACGAAGTGGAGATTAAATCTTTTGTGCCGATAACATCATCCGAAGTTATTTCTATTATTTCACCGTTCTTTATTTCTATTTCGGGTTCCGAAAGTTCACCTACTCTTATTTTAGGGCCCTGAAGATCCATAAGAATAGCCAGCGGAGCGTCTTCATCTTTACACGCGGCATTTAGTTCTTCAAAAAGTTTTTCAAATGCGGAATAATTGCTGTGAGAAAAGTTTAGTCTTACACTATCCATACCAGCCATCATCAGCTTCTTTATCATATCAGCAGAACTGGTTGCCGGACCTAGAGTACATAAAATTTTTGTTTTAGCGAATGTTTCAGAAAGATTTTGATTCATTTTTTCTTCTTTTTTGTTAGTGTCTTGGTTTGATTAGTCTTTGTAGCTTTTGATTTTGCATAAAGATCTTTTATTTTCTTTTCTACAAGATCAAACACGCTGCCGGGTTCATAAAAACCATTAGGCGTGCGTTTGCCGGCTTTTACACCGGTTAATATTTGTATTCCCTCTTCAACAGTTGAAATTGGATAAATGTGGAATTGGCCGTTTGCTACGGCTTCTACTACTTCGTCCCTCAACATAAGTTCTTTTACGTTTTGAATAGGAATGATTACGCCTTGCGTATTTGTGAGTCCCCTTGATTTGCAAACATCAAAAAATCCTTCAACCTTTTCGTTAACTCCGCCTATAGGTTGAACGTCTCCCTTTTGATTTAATGAGCCTGTAACCGCAATGTTTTGTTTTATAGGAAGGCCGGATAAAGTAGAAAGCAGCGCAAATATTTCGGCGCACGACGCGCTGTCGCCGTCTACGGTGCCGTACGACTGCTCAAACACCAAATTAGCGTTAAATGAAAGCGGCAGGTTTTGTCCAAATGTTTCCCGGAAGTAACCGGAAATAATTAGCACGCCTTTATTGTAATGTCTCCCGCTCATGCCAGCTTCACGCTCAACATTAATAATGCTTCCGTTGCCAAGAGAAACCGTGGCGGTAATTCTTGTAGGCCTTCCGAAGGAATAGAAATCGGCATCGTAAACGGCGAGCCCGTTAATTTGTCCTCTCCTTTTTCCGTCGGTATCTATAAGAACCATGCCTTCTTCAATCATATCGTTTACTTTCGACTCAAGCAGCCCGTGTCTTTCACGTCCGAGTTCGTAAGCTTTTTTTACATGCGCTGCCGAAACAACTTTAAATCCGTCGTCGATAGCCCAAAAGTTTGCTTCTCTTGCAAGGTCTGCAATTTGCGAAAATCTTGTTGTAAGTTTTTGTTTATTGCCCGCAAACTTTGCCCCTAGCTCAATTAGGTAAGCGATGGCAGTCTTATCGAACTCGCATAAGTTTTCTTCTTTAATTAATTTTTTTATAACCCTGGCATATTCAATTAATATTTCGTCAGTGCGTTTTATTTCATAATCAAAATCGGCTTTTACTTTAAATATTTTTTTAAAATCATCCTCGTAAGAGGCAAGCAACGAGTAAATGTAATCGTTACCAATAAGAATTACTTTTGTGTCTATTTCAATCGGTTCCGGTTTCAGTATTGAAGGAGCCATTTGAAATGAATAATGAGAATCTTGTATTTCGAGTTTTCTATAAGTCAAAACCTTTTTCAAAGTTCTCCAAACAACAGGTTCTTCAAAAAGATGTTTTACGTTAAGAACCAGATAGCCGCCGTTTGCGCGCAGTAACGCGCCCGCTTTTACTTTTGTAAAATCGCTGTACCAGCCGCCACGGCCGTCATAAATTTTTTCAATGGTTCCGAAAAGATTTATGTAGTTTGGCGAAGTTTCTATAATTACGGGGCAGCTTTTCACATCGCTGTTATCCAGTATTATATTTACTTCATACTCTTTAAAGTAATCTATTTGAAATCCTTCCGGGTTAACCTCTCCTTCCGGTTTTAAGCCTTTAAAGATTTGGATATTATCCAGAATGCTCTCTTCAACATCATTTATATAATCTAAAATATCTTTTTCGTTGTATATTTCCTTCAAGTTTTCTCTAACGCCCTTTACAACAATTTCCGCAGTCTCACGTTCCAGCTTGTTCAGTTTTTCCTGGAACTCTTGGCTAAGTTTTAAGCCTTTCTTAAACAGGTTATGCAAATCCTGCTGGTGCGAATTGTATTTCTTTAAAATCTCTTTTGCATCATTTTCGGTTAATTTGCCTTGCTTTACAAATTCTTCCAGTTGATAAATTGGAACCGGGTTCTTATCTATTATTGGGAAAATATCCGGCCTGGCAACTTCACCAATCTTCACCTGGCCCAGAGAAAAATTTTCTCCCCTAAGCATCTCATCAAACGAACTCATAAGCGCTTGTTCTTTTTCATTATAGTGCGAAACAATTTTTTTCTTCCGGTTTATGTAAGTATCGCCGTCTAATGTTTGGGGAATTTTGTCCTTAAGAACTTCAATAGCGTTAGAAAACTCCTGTTTAAAAACCTTTGCCTTACCTACGTTAAATGTTAACAAAACGGGTCTGTCATTATCTTTAAAATTATTTACATAAACGTAATCATGAAGCGGGGGACAATTGCCGCTTATTGTTTCGAGCATTCTTTTTACGGTTGTAGCTTTCCCGGTGCCCGAAAGGCCTGCAATAAAAATATTATAACCCGGGCTGCGTAAATCAACGCCCAGTTTTATTGCTTTAAGCGCTCTTTCCTGGCCGAGAATACCTTCAATCGGTTCCAGCTCGTTTGTTGAGTCAAATGCAAAATCTTTCGGGTTGCATCGCCATCTTAAATCTTCCGGGGCTAATTCTTTGGGTTTTGAAGCTTTTGGATACGCCATTTTTTAACCGTTAATTTAATTTTTGATAATTCAAAGTAATTTATGAAATATATTTATCATATTTTTCCAGTATAAAATCTAAACATTATAGTGAAAAATTACAAAAGGGAATGGTTGTTTTCTCCCACATTACTAACTTAAAAATAGTTTAAAGACTACATATATACCTAATTAATGTCTATACTTAAATAATAAAATTCGGATAAATAATGAACGATATTCTAACTGCGAGGGAAAATTTTCCTTATCTAAACAGCGGCAAAATTTATTTTAACCATGCATCTTCCGGCCCTATTTCTATAACCGTTAGAGAAAAACTGAGTGAAGTTATCCTGGAAAAGAGCGAAACCGATATAGACGAATACCAAAAATTTTTACAGGCATCCGGCGATACTAAAAATATGCTGTCGAAAATGATAAACACCATACCGGAAAGAATCGCTTTTGTTGATAATACCACAAACGGTATAAATATTTTGGCTCAGGCGGTTAAATGGAAAAGAGGAGACCGGATATTGCTTAACGATCTGGAGTTTCCCGCGAATGTGTATCCTTTTTTGAATCTTAAGAATGAAGGTGTTGAAATTGATTTTATAAAATCCAACAACGGCATTGTTACCGCTGAGGAAGTTATTAAAAATATTAAACCGAAGACAAAACTTGTCTCAATCAGCCAGGTACAATTTCTTACCGGTTACAGGGCTAACCTGGAAAAAATAGGGGAGGTGTGTAAACAAAATAAAATTATTTTTTCCATTGATGCCATACAAGGGCTTGGCGCCGTTAGGCTTGATGTTCAAAAAGCTAATATTAGTTTTCTTTCTTCCGGAACACAAAAATGGTTGCTGGGCCTGCAGGGGCTTGGGTTCATTTATGTTTCCGAAGAACTGCAAAATATGATGCGGCCCAAAATTGCCGGCTGGCTTTCGGTTGATGACGCGTGGAATTTATTGAATTACGATTTTAAACCGAAAAAAACTGCCGAGTATTTTCAGAGCGGGACTCTTAATACACTTGGTGTTTATGCTCTTAACGCCTCGCTTAAATTTTTTAACGGGTATGGGTTTGATCTTATTGAGAAAAAAGTCGTGGAGAATTCAGCTTACTTAATGGAGCAACTGGAAAAAATCGGCATAAAGCCCATCCTACAAAATTGCCCTAAAGAAAATTTAGCGGGTATAGTAACCTTTAAACATCACGATTCAAAAAGAATATTTGATGCGCTTATTAAAAATAATATCAGTTGTTCTTTAAGGGAAGGAATGATTCGTTTTTCTCCCCACTTTTATAATATAAACCAGGAAGCTGACAAAGTTGCGGATATCTTAGCCGGCATTATTAAATAAAACGGTGCGATTTTTTTTAATGATATTTAAATAATAATTCATAAATTAATTAGGTAATTTAAACTCCGGGTATATATCCGGCAGTTATGTAACCGACTTTTTGAATAATTTATTGGAGAGAGTTATGATTACAAAAGCAAGTTATATTTTGGTTGCGGCATTTTTATTCTGTAGTTCATCTAACTTATTAGCTCAACAGAACGGCAAAATGATGCAGCAGCAGAAGAGGCAGGAAAACGGTAAAGAAATTCCGGACTGGAACAAGAAAGTACGCGTTAGCCCTAAGGCCGAAATAATGCAAACAGTAGGGTTGACAAACATAATAATTTCTTACAGTCGTCCAGGCGTAAAAGGAAGGAAAATATGGGGCGGTTTGGTGCCTTACGGTAAAGTATGGCGCGCCGGCGCAAATGAAGCTACAAAATTTACTTTCAGTACAGATGTAACAGTTAACGGGAAAAAGTTGACTGCCGGTTCATACAGCTTTTTTGTAATTCCCAAAGAAAAAGAGTGGACGGTTATATTTAACAAAGCTGCTGATCAGTGGGGTGCCTTTACATACAATGAAGCGGAGGATGCGCTTCGTTTTAACGTGACACCGCAGTCAACCGGTTTTAAAGAATGGTTGGATTATGTTTTTACGGACATGAAAGTAAATGCAAAAGGAAAGAACAGCGCGGTTATAAATTTAATGTGGGAAAAATTAAAATTACCTTTTACAATTGAGACCAGCGTGAATTAAGAGAGATTTATTTTTATTTATAAATCGTGAATGCACGGTATAACCGCTATGCGATTGGAAATGATGTTCTCAAATTTAAAGTTCCGCTACGTTCCATTCAACATGCGCCCATGTAATAGGGCTTCCGGAAGCCGTGTAATTTTACAAATTAAATTGACAGTTTAATTCTTAATAATTATGTTCATACATATTAATTACGTAAATACTCAGAAACGACCGGTTTAACATATATTTTGTAGCCATGATATCAAAAAAAATCTCGGAGCTTTTATAATGGGAATCTTTAATTCGAAAGAACTTCAACAGCTTAAAGCAGAAAATGAAGAACTTAAAACAAAGTTCCAGTTCATGTATGAAAAAGAAGAAAACGCCAAAAAGCTTGAAGAGGTTCTTAAAAGACTTAGAAAAGAAGTATCCGAATTAAACGACAGAAGAAATTCGTTAAAGGAAAGTATTGCTGCCATCGAATTAGAAGAGGAAAGAAAAAGGGAAGAGATAAACGAGCTTGAACAAAGGATTAATAATCTTAAAGAAATGAGGGATGAACTTCAGAATAACGTTTTATCTTACAACGACCGGATAAATGATCTCGGAATTACCATCAATAACGGTGATGAATTTACCGGCACCGAATTTAGTGAGTCCTTCGGCAGCCCGGAACCTTTGGACCAGTTTGTGAATAAACAATCGGAACTAAAACAAGAACTTGAGGAAGCTAAAAATAAGATTGATGAATTTAATGAGGAAGAAAAAGCGCTTATAGAAAGGGTGCAGCTTAAGCATGAAGAGATTGAAGAAATTGAAAAGCAGGGCTTCCAGCTTTTAAGCAGGCAGGATGAATTAAATAAACAGTTAGCCAGCACCGAAGGTAAAATTGTGTTGCTAGAAGAAGAAAAGGGAAAACTGCTTACCGATATTGAAAACAAGAAGAAAGAAATTTTTGAATATTCGCAGAAGCTTGATTCGATAGAAAAAGAATATTCTATGATGGAACAGAATATTGCTGCATTAAAGGAAAGAGAGAACGAGCTTAAGTTAAATATTGAAAAATTGGAGAACGAGAAACATGGAAAATCCGACTTTATAAACGAGCTTGAGCGTATAGAAAAAGAACTTGAAGAAAAGAAAAATCTTCTTGAAGAAGCCGATGAAAATTTAATGAAGATTAATGCCGATTCCAGCTTTAAAGAAAAAGAAGTATACGCGCTTGAACAAACGCTTAAAATAAAAGCAAGTAAGCTTTCTAAAATAAATATAGACCTTCTTGAATTGGAAAAAAGGAACGCGGCAGTAAAAGAAGATCTGAAAAAATATGAGGACATGAAAGTTGAATCTTATCAAAAGTATGTTGCGGAAAAAGAATCGTTTGAAAAAATCAATGAGCAGCATTTAAAACTGCAGGAGCTTATCCCCCTTCTTGAAAAACGCAAGAAAGAAATTGAAGTAAGCAATACCGAACTTGAAAACCGGTTTACAAGAATGTTCCAGAAATTTAATAATGAACTGAATGACATTACAAAGAAGCGCAACGTACTTGAGCAGATTATATTAAAGAAAGAAAAAGATATCGACGAAAGGGACCAGGCTCTGTTTGAAAAGGTTGCCGCGCTTGAGGAAAGCGAGCGTGTTTTAAATATGCGTCAGGCCGAAGTGGAATCGTTCGAAAATATGCTTAAGAGTTTGAACGAACAAAAAGATGTTTTGAAAGAAGAGCTTATTAAGGTTGATGAGGACGCTGCGGACAGGAAAAATTATAATAACGACCTTAAGCTTGAGACCGAACTATTGATTAAAAAGAAAATTACGCTTGAAAAAGGCCTGCAGGAATTATTAAAAATGATGAGCGATAATTTTTATAAGGCGGAAGGCCGGAAGATTAAGCTTGATGAGGAACTGCTTTCTTACGAAGATAAGCTTCATTCCGTTAGGGAAAAAATTAACGACTCGATGAGCGAGCTGGTAGGTTTGCAGGAATCAATCGGCTCAATTAAAGTTGAACACGAAGAGTATAAAGGTAATATAGCCAAACTTGCTTCTATGAAAAAAAGGCTGAACGAAGAAATTATTAAACAGCAGATAACGCTTCAAAAATTCCAGAAGATACGTGAAAAGCTTAAGATAGAGCAGGCAATTGCCAAAAACCGCAACGCGGGCGGCCCTTATATTGGGGATAAGTCCGGCCAGGAAAATGTAAAAGGGAAAGAAGGCTCTGCTAAGAATCCGCAGATTTACAAACTCTAAGAAATATTATTTGTAACCCGGACTTATTGCATGCTTTAATTATTTGCCTCAAGTATAAACATACTTTAGTAAAAATTTCTACATTGCCTAATCTAAAATTCAAATCTTCCAACAGCTATTTATTTGACCGCCTATTAAACATAGAATTAACCGTTCATAAAAAAAATCCGTTATAGTGAGGAAAATTTTTTAATTTTGCATTACAAAAGGGAAGAAGTGTTTATCTTACAATTCTCACAGTAGCTTGTTTATAATTCGTTTTAGCGGAAAAAAAATGAATAAGTACAAATTCTTTATACTCATGTTGCCATTTTTGCTGATATGCGCAGGCAATGTGTTTGCACAGTCGGCAGGGTTAAATTTAACATTAGGCTTTCCGATGAACGAATTTAAAGATAATGTTAAACGTACCGGCATCGGTGGAAGCGGCCAATTTTTATTTTGGACGCCCACCGAAAAGTATCCGTATTCATTCGGCATTAATCTCGGCTTCATAAATTACGGAAGCGAATCTAGAATAGAGCCTTTTAACGATAGAATTCCCGATGTAGTTGTTGACGTAGACCGTACTAATAACTTAGTAAACCTTCATCTTCTCGGACAAATAATACCACCGACCGGTTCCATCAGACCTTACCTTGAAGTATTGGTGGGCGGTGCTTATATATATACCGAGACCCGTATAAACAGCCGCGGTGTTGATGAGGTGGTCAGTTCTGTCAATTTTGACGATTGGACTCTTAATTACGGTGGTGGTGCCGGTATCCAGTTTCAATTGCCTGCGTTAAACAACGCTTCGCCGGTGATCTCTTCGGTGTTTATTGATCTTAAGGTAAGATATATTAATGGACTTGAAGCGCAGTATCTTAAAGAAGGTTCAGTGTCTGTTGAACGCGGACGCGCCATATACGATGTTTCCAAATCTAGAACCGATTTACTTACCGTAAATATTGGGGCGGTTGTATATTTTAATAATTTATTTTCGGACAGGGAGTAAAGTATTTTTACCAACTTTTAATTTAATAATAATATAAAAGACTTTATTCGGTGCCTGCTTATTGTTATTTTAAACCCTAAAATACAGTTTACCTGTTTATAGCTTGTACTCTTTCTATTTTAAAAGGGGATAAGATATTTAAAAGGTATGGCTTAACCTAAATATATGTTTGTCGGAAAAAAATATAATTAACTCCATCATTGAATAAAACGGAGCTGTAAAATGTCGACTAATTCTAATCAACGTGATCAACAATCAATCAATACAATAAGATTTCTTGCGGTAGACGGTGTTCAGAAAGCAAACTCTGGGCACCCGGGAATGCCGATGGGATGTGCACCGATTGCTTATCTATTATATAGAAAATTAATGAAACATAATCCGGCTAACCCGAAGTGGTTAAACCGCGATAGGTTTGTTTTGTCTGCCGGGCACGGCAGCATGCTTTTATACTCGGTGCTTCATCTTTGCGGCTATAATATGCCGCTTGAACAATTAAAACAATTCCGCCAATGGGGAAGCATTACTCCCGGTCATCCTGAATTCGGATTAACCGATGGTGTTGAAACAACAACCGGTCCGCTCGGGCAGGGAATTTCTAACGCTGTTGGTATGGCTATTGCCCAGGCTCATCTCGCGGCGAAGTTCAATAAAGATGATATTAAAATTTTAGACCACTACATTTACGGGATATGCAGCGACGGCGATTTGATGGAAGGTGTCTCCCACGAAGCAAGTTCTTTGGCAGGCCATCTTAAACTTGGGAAAATAATTTTCTTTTACGACAACAACGGGATTACAATTGACGGCTCAACATCGCTTTCGTTTTCGGAAAATGTGGGGCAGCGGTTTGAAGCTTACGGTTGGCATGTGCAGCATGTTGATGATGTGAACGACCTTAATGTTTTGGAAAACGCGCTTAAAGTAGCGCAGGATGTAAAAGACAAACCCTCTATCATAGTTACAAAAACACACATTGGTTACGGAAGCCCAAATAAGCAAGATTCCTCCAGCTCTCACGGTTCGCCTCTTGGAGAAGAAGAAGTAAAATTATCCAAGCAAAACCTCGGCTGGCCTGAAGAACCGTCTTTCTTAATTCCGGATGAAGTTGCCAAAGATTTTAAAGAAGTTGCGGTTAACGGTAAAAAATATGAGAACGAGTGGAACGCGGTGTTTAAAAAGTACAGTGAAAAATATCCTGATGACGCAAAACTTTTTATATCTATGATGAATGGTGAACTTGGCGAAGTTTGGAAAACGAAACTTCCGGTATTCAAAGATGAAGGTAAAAAAATTGCGACAAGAACCGCTTCGGGAAAAGTTCTTAACGCTATTACACCTTTTATACCGGCTTTAATAGGCGGCTCCGCCGATCTTGCTCCTTCTAATGATACTTATATAAAAGAGTTTAAAAATTTTTCCGCTGAAAATTACGGCGGGCGTAATTTCCACTTCGGGATCAGAGAACACGGCATGGCAAGCATAATGAACGGTATGTCTGCTTACGGCGGTATTATTCCTTACGGCGGAACATTTTTAATTTTTTCCGATTATCTAAGACCAGCCATCCGCCTTGCTTCGCTTTCAAAAATAAAACCGATTTATGTTTTCACACATGACAGTATCGGTTTGGGCGAAGATGGCCCTACACATCAGCCAATAGAGCATTTATCATCATTAAGAGCAATACCTAAACTGCTGGTAATTCGTCCGGCTGATGCAAATGAAACTTCGCAAGCATGGAAAGTTGCTCTTGAACATAAAGGAAGTCCTGTCGCAATTATTTTAACCCGCCAGGGCTTGCCGGTTCTGGATCAAGATAAAGGCCCTTCGGCAGAGAATCTTGCTAAAGGCGCCTATGTTGTTAAAGATTGTCAGGGCACTCCTGATTTAATTTTAATTGCTTCAGGTTCTGAAGTAGGAATTTCTATGAGTGCGGCTGATAAACTTCAGGCTGAAGGTATAAAAGCAAGAGTTGTAAGTTTTCCATGCTGGGAGCTTTTTGATGAGCAACCTCAAGCATATAAAGATTCTGTTTTACCTCCAAACGTTACCACAAGAATTTCAATTGAAGCAGGCGTTCGTCTGGGATGGGATAGATATACAGGCACACACGGCATATCTATCAGTCTTGATAAATTCGGGGCTTCGGCACCCGGTGGCGTTTTAATGGAGAAATACGGATTTACAACAGACAATATTGTGAAAACCGCTAAGACGTATCTTCAAAAATAATTCTCTATCCATAACTCTGCGGATTTAATGCCGCA
>DAIERC010000002.1 GCA_027347125.1 Ignavibacteriales bacterium | reverse complement strand
TAAACAATGCCGTCGGTCATGTTGTCAAACCTCTTGTTCGATAAGGTTATTAAAAGGAAAATGCCTTTTGTAATTTCTTCAACAAAAGGTGCGATCAAAATTGTTTCGGCGTTGTTCAGATCGGCTTTATTAGTAATTAAGGATGATAACCCGGCGGATAAAATTGTGCTTCCTATGATCGCGAAAAAAATAGCTCCAAGCGCGCCCCACAAATAATTTTTTAGTACCAAACCGAGCGGTTCCCGGTCGTACCGGTCGAATCTCCAGATTATCAGCAGGTAAACTACCATAGGCAATACGGCAGCTAAAGCGGAAGCTAAATAAAACATAAATATTATTTTATTTTAGTAATTATAAATAAGTATTACTCTGATTTTAACCAATTAATTATTTCTCTTAAAGAAGGCTTCTTACCGTAGGATAAAATACCAATCCTGAAAATTTTTGCAGAAACAAACACTACAAAGTAAATGGAGATTATCATAATAACGGCGGAAAGAATAACTTCCCACCCGGGAATAGGGCCGATATTAAATCTAAGTATCATTATTGAAGGCGCGGTAAACGGTACTAGCGAAAGTATATGAACCAATAAAGAATCAGGGTTCTCAATAGCCGGCAAAGTTAACGCTACAGGCAAAACTAAAACAAGACTAAGGTAGCTGGTTATTTGCTGCGCTTCCTGTTCTGAAGTAACAATTGAACCAATACCCACAAATATCGCGGAATAAAATACAAACCCGAACAAGAAATAGATGAATATCGGTACAAGGTTGTTAAAAACTTCAATGGGTATAACGCCGGCGCCGGCCAGCGAAATTCCAACAAGAGACCAGATAATTACCTGTGTTAAGCCCAGCGAGCTTAAACCAAATACTTTTCCCATAAGCAGCTCATCCGGCGTACAACTGGAAATAAGTATTTCGATTAACCGGTTCGATTTTTCTTCAACAAGACTTCTTATAAGCATGCCGCCCGAAGAAAGTATCATCATCATTAAAAGTATAATGAAAACAAAAGATGAAAAGAAGATAACCAGAAAATCAGATTTGCTTTCGGTATTTCCCTTTTCAATTTTAATCGGATTAATTTTTATTTTATCGGAAATTGATTTTATAATTGAAGGGGACACGCCTTCTTTTGTCAGTATCAAATCTGCACGAACGTTATTCAACGCGTTGGTAAAATTATCAATGTCTCGGAAGTTGGCGGTGTTTTTATCGCAGAATTCAGCCTTTAGCGAATCGGTGCCCCCGTTAAGGATTAATAAATAACCTTCCAGCTTTCCTAATAAGACCAATTCATCGGAAGAATTTTTTATTTCGCCAATGTTCTTGTTTGCGCCTGCCAAATTAACCAACACATAATTCGGCTGGTTGTCTTCAAGTTTATACTGTGAAACTTTTTCTCTCAACTCACGGAAATAAATACCGGATGTATCAATAATGCCAATAGCTTTTGTAGTTGTTTCAATCTGGTTTGCCAGCAAGGTTGGCAGAACTGCAAATAATATAATAATTGCAGGTGTAAGGAATAAAGAAATTAGAAAAGTTTTTGTTTTAACCTTTTCTATATATTCCCATTTGCCTACTATTAGTGTTTTCTTCATTAACAATTAATTTGTTTGTTTTATAACATCGATAAATATTTTATTTAATGTCGGCTCAATTACGGAAAAGTGTTTTACTTTTACTTTTTCAACAATAGATTTTAAAAAATCGTACGGTTGAATTTTTTCTTTAAGTTCTATCTCGGCGTAATTGCTGTATGCGTCTATGTGTAAAACCGCCGGATTAGATTCCAAAAATTCACCACCGCCGTCAAACTCAATTTTAATATGGTTTTTCCCGAAATTCTTTTTAATATCGGCAAGGCTTCCGCTGCAAACTTCCTTGCCGTTGTTTATGAAAAAAATATCGTTGCATAATTTTTCCGCCGTATCCATCTGGTGGGTACAAAGCATAATAATTTTACCCGAGCTTACGAAAGACAATAAAATATCTTTTATTAATTGTTGGTTAATCGGGTCGAACCCGCTGAACGGTTCATCAAGTATTAACAATTTAGGATTATGTAAAACGGCTATTATAAACTGGATTTTTTGTTGATTGCCTTTTGAAAGCTCATCAATCTTCTTGTGGCGAAGATTATTTATTTCAAGTTTGTTCAACCAAATATCCGCTTGTTTAACCGCATCATTATAAGATAGATTTTTTAGCCGCGCAAAATAAATTATAACGTCAATTACCTTACTTTTTTTATAAAGGCCTCTTTCTTCGGGGAGATAGCCGATGGCATTAAAAAACTCATCCGTAATAGGTTTGTTCTCAAAAGTTATTTTCCCCGAAGTCGGTTTTATAATATTAAGAGTTGTACGTATGGCTGTAGTTTTCCCTGCGCCGTTGGGACCCAACAGACCAAAAATTTTACCGCTTTCTACTTTAAAAGAAATATTATTTACTGCGGTTACGTCTTTGAATTTTTTTGTGAGGTTTTCTACAAGAAGCATTATAAAAATTTTTTGTGTAAAAATTTACCGGGTAATATAGTTAAATCTTTTGCATATTTGCGAGCCGGTAAAAAAAATATTTAATTATTCGCTTTAAAAAAGGTTATTCGGTTAATTGTAATAATAATTAACACCGGGAAATATAAAATAAAACAATATTAAAAATATCGGGAATATTTGATTATCTGACTAAGTATGTCTATATTTTGGCTTGTTTTTGCTCTTTTTATGAAAGACTATGATGATTATTAAGATTTCTAATCTAAGCGAAGGTATTCATCATCTGGAATTTGATGAGAATGTTAAAAATATAGGCATTGATGAACCGTTCTTTGGTAATGTAAATGTGAAAGTAGAATTGAGCAAATTACATAATCAAATTATTCTGCAAGCCGATATTTCGGCTAATGCTAGTTTTATTTGCGATAGATGTACTAAAGATTTTAATACTGTTCTTTCAAGCAATTATAAAATGGTATATTTGTTCGGCTCCGAGCCTGAAGATAACAACGATATTAGCGTTACGTTTTTACCAATGGATACGGACAAAATAATTCTGGATGAAGATGTTAGAGATTATGCGGTTTTATCCGTTCCGATGAAAAAATTGTGTAAAGAAGATTGTAAAGGACTTTGCGTAAATTGCGGAAAGGACTTGAACGAGGGTGACTGCGGCTGTCTGAAAAATCAAATTGATTCGCGATGGCTGCCTTTAATGGAATTAAAAGACAAAATAAACAATAATTAAATAATGGAAATATAATGCCAAATCCTAAACGTAAGTGGTCTAGAAGCAGAAGAGACAAGCGAAGGACACATTATAAAGCCACAGTTCCTGCACTGGGTACATGTTCAAATTGCGGTGAAATGAAATTAGCTCACCGCGCATGCCCTTCCTGTGGTTATTATAATGAAAGATCTATGTTTTTACCTAAAAGCTAATACATAAAAATCCTTCTAATGTACAATTCTGAATCCAACACAAAAAAATGCAGAATAGTTGTTGATGCAATGGGGGGCGATTTCGCCCCTCAAAATGCTGTTATAGGTGCTATTCAAGCATATAATGAAAATAAGAATTTTGAACTCTTTCTTGTCGGTAAAGAAGACGAGATTAAAAAAGTAATAAAAGAAAATAATCTTACATACGATTCTTCCAAAATTATTAATGCCGACCAGGTTATTGAAATGGGAGACTCGCCCACAAACGCTATTAAAACCAAACAAGATTCATCCATTGTTGTAGGCGCAAAATTAGTTAGTGATAAAAAAGCCGATGCCTTTGTTAGCGCCGGTAATACAGGCGCAATGATGGCCGCTTCAACTCTGATAATGGGGCGTATACCCGGTGTGGGACGTCCGACAATAGGTGCGCTTATGCCTAGTAAAGCCGGAACTTCATTAGTGTTTGATGTCGGCGCAAGCGTTGACTCAAAGCCAAAGCATTTGCTGGAATACGCTATAATGGGAACCATTTTTGCGAAAGAAATTTACGGCGTAGAAAATCCCCGGGTAGGTATTTTAAGCGTAGGTGAAGAAGAAAGCAAAGGTAATGAAGTTTCGCTTGCCGCAGCGGCAATGTTGAAAAAAACAAATTTGAACTTTATAGGTAATATTGAAGGACGCGATATTCTTGAAGGAAGCGTTAATGTTATTGTTTGCGATGGGTTTGTCGGTAATGTTTTGTTAAAGTTCGGTGAAGGCGTCCTTAGTTTGTTGAAAGCAAAATTTAAGCAATACGCATCAAAAGGTTTGCTTAATAAACTTAAGATTTTGCTGGTTAAAAATGCTATGAGAGAGATTCTAAAAGATTTTGATTATCAGGAACACGGCGGAGTACCGTTGCTAGGCGTTAATGGAATAAGTATTATCGGGCACGGCTCAAGCACTCCGAAAGCTATTAAGAATATGGTGCTTCGGGCAAATGAAATGTATGAGAAAAACCTGATTGCAAAAATAGAATCTTCAATAAAACAATATTCTAATATTATTTGAAACGGAATTTTAAATGAGTAATAAAAAAGTTTTTAATGCTGTGGTAACGGGTGTGGGCATGTATGTGCCGGATACAATTTTAGATAATGCATACTTTGAAAAAATTGTTGATACTTCCGACGAGTGGATTAGAACCCGCACCGGCATTAGAGAAAGAAGAATTCTTAAAGACGTTAAAGAAGGCGCTACAAGTTTTCTAGCTACAAAAGCCGCAGAAGATATTCTTAAAACAACTAACACCTCACCCGAAGAAATTGACGCAATAATAGTTGCAACCGTTACGCCAGATATGTTCTTTCCCGCAACCGCGTGTCTTGTCCAAGATAATATTGGCGCGAAGAACGCCTGGGGATTTGATCTCTCCGCTGCATGTTCGGGTTTTTTATTTGCATTTCAAACCGGCTGTTCGCTTATCGAAAGCGGACGCTATAAAAAAGTGATGGTTATCGGCGCCGATAAAATGAGTTCCATAGTTGATTATAAAGATAGAAATAATTGTATCCTCTTCGGTGATGCCGCCGCCGGAGTTTTGCTTGAGCCGTCCGAAGATTCAAGTATCGGACTCCAGGATTCAATTCTTCGGGTTGACGGTTCCGGCAGAGAAGTACTTAATATGAAGGGCGGCGGAAGTCTTAATCCTCCCACACACGAAACTGTTGATAAAAACATGCATGTGATTTACCAGGATGGTAAAGCCGTCTATAAAGTAGCTGTAAAAGGTATGGCCGATGTTTCGTATGAAATTATGCAGAAGAATAATTTAACGTCTGATGATGTTGCTTACCTTGTTCCTCATCAGGCAAACCTAAGAATTATTGATGCTACCGCCGAGAGAATGGGAATTGATAGAAACAAAGTTATGATTAACATCGACAAATTCGGTAATACAACTGCGGCTACTATTCCATTGTGCCTTGTGGAGTATTACCGCGATGGTAAGATTAAAAAAGGGGACAAATTAATTCTTGCTGCTTTCGGAGCCGGGTTTACGTGGGGTTCGATTTACCTGGTTTGGAGCATGGATTAAAAGACGCATGAATGCATGGCCGTATAATAGTATTTAAACTTCAGATCATGCAAAAGAATGCCGGTAAAATTATGAAATAAGAGTTAATAATATAAAAAGCAATAAGTGAAAATATTTAAAATTTGTTATGTCTAAAAAAGCATTTTTATTCCCCGGTCAAGGTTCTCAATATGTGGGGATGGCCAGAGATTTATACGATTATTCCGTTGAAGCGAAAGAAATGATGAAAACCGCCGACGAAGCGCTTGGCGTTAATCTTTCGTACATTATGTTCAACGGGCCTGAAGAAGAATTAAAGCAAACCGAATATACTCAACCTGCAATTTTTCTTCATAGTGTTATTCTTGCAAGCATAATGAGAACTGTTCATGCCGAAGCTGCTGCTGGCCATTCATTGGGTGAATATTCTGCTCTTGTCGCCGCCGGAGCTCTTCAATTTTATGACGCGGTTAAATTGGTTCGCGCTAGAGGAAAATCCATGCAGAAAGCCGGTGTTGTTAAGCCCGGGACTATGGCAGCTATCATTGGTTTGAATCCTGATAAAGTTACCGAGTTATGTAATGAAGCGTCGGCTGCAGGAATAGTTCAACCGGCTAATTTTAATTCACCCGGGCAAATTGTAATTTCCGGCTCGGTTACCGGCGTAAGAAAAGCCATGGAACTTTGTAAAACTGGCGGCGCAAAGCTGGTTAAAGAACTTATTGTTAGCGGCGCATTTCATTCACCTTTAATGGAATCGGCAAAAGAAGAACTTCTTAACGAACTAAATAATACGCATATTTACGATTCAAGATTTCCGGTATACGCAAATGTTACCGCAAAGCCTGTTTCTAAAAAAGACGAAATTAAAAAATTACTTTTCGAGCAGGTAACATCTCCGGTAAGGTGGGAAGAAACCATAATTAATATGATTAACGACGGCGCGGATGAGTTTTATGAAATTGGGCCGGGTAAAGTTTTACAGGGACTTGTAAAAAGAATTAATCCTGACGTTAAATGTTTCGGTATAGACAAATATTCGGATGTGGAGAAATTTTTATAATGGAACAAAAATTTACTAAAGAAATTAAAGGTATAAAGATAGACCCGCTCATCTTTACATTTAGCTTTCATTGCAGGTGCAACGGGGAATGTTGTAACTACGGCGTATACACCGATTTAAAAGAACACGATTATATTTTAAGCATCAAAGATAAAATTATACCAATGCTTGATGAAAGCCAAACCAGAGATGTAAATAAATGGTTTGAACCCGCCGAAGAAGACGAAGATTTCGAATCGGGTGTTGCTGTTGGAACCGAGCTGCACAACAATAAATGTGTTTTTCTTGATAAACAGGGTTTGTGCACTTTGCAAAAGCTTGCAATTCAGGAAGGCGCGCATAAGTGGAAATATAAACCGCTATATTGCATATTGTTTCCGCTTACCATTTATGAAGGTGCGTTAACAATAGATGACGAACACATTGACAGGCTTAAAACCTGTAACAGAACGCCTGTAGAAAGAACAACAATTTTTGAAGCATGCAAGGAAGAATTGCTTCATCTCTTTGGTGAAGATGGTTACGCTGAATTGGAGCAATATAAAAACGAATTTTTAGAATCAAACAATTCGAAAGGGGTAGCGTGAACTTAAAAGGTAAAAGAGCTATTGTAACCGGAGGAACCAGGGGAATAGGCAAAGCGATTGTTCTGGATTTTGCTGCCCGAGGTTGTGATGTTGTTTTTACATACCAAAGTTCTGCCGAAGCCGCAAAGAGCGTTGAAGCCGAATCCGGAAAATTTGGAGTTAAGATTTTAGGTATTCAAGCCGACGCATCTAAATTGGCCGAAGCTGAAAAAACAATTACTTTTGCTTTGGAAAATATTGGCGGTTTAGATATTTTAGTGAACAATGCAGGAATAACTAAGGATAATCTTCTGCTTAGAATGAGCGAGGATGATTTTGACAAGGTTATTTCAGCTAATTTAAAGAGCGTTTATAATTATACAAAAGCCGCGTTTAAACCTATGATGGCGCAGCGCAGCGGCAAGATTATAAACATAGCATCTGTGGTTGCAATAATAGGGAATCCTGGCCAGGCAAATTATGTGGCATCTAAAGCGGGCGTAATCGGATTTACGAAATCTACCGCAAAAGAATTTGCATCCAGAAATATTACCGTGAACGCCGTAGCTCCCGGCTATATTTCAACAGATATGACGGAGAAATTGAACGATAAACAACGTGAAGCAATTTTAACAATGATTCCGCTTAAACGAATTGGAACACCGGAAGACATTGCAAAAGTTGTTTCATTCTTAGCATCTTCCGAAGCCGATTATATCACTGGACAAGTGATTCCGGTTGACGGTGGTATGGCTATGTAATTAACTCGAATAATATATAATAATTCTTATAAACAATTAATAGGAGACACAAATGGACGTTGAGGCAAAAGTAAAAGAAATTATCATTGATAAATTAGGTGTTGAGGAATCTCAAATTACACCCGAAGCTTCTTTTACAAACGATTTAGGTGCTGATTCGTTGGATATAGTTGAATTGGTAATGGGCTTTGAAAGTGCTTTTCAAGTATCAATTCCTGATGAAGACGCTGAGAAAATTGGTACGGTAGGAGATGCTGTAAAATATTTAAAAGAAAAACTAGGATAAGTAATTGAAAAGTCGAGAAAAATATTTTTCTCGACTTCCTTTTTCATTTATAGCTTCCTTTTTTTTACAACAGTTTTTCTCAGGAGTAAAATATGAATAAAAGGCGGGTAGTTGTTACCGGTCTCGGAGCAATTACTCCGATAGGCATCGGAGTCCATGAGTTTTGGACTGCCTTATTAAAAGGCGAAAGCGGAGTTGGACCGATCACTAAATTTGATGCCTCGAATTTTGAAACTCAATTTGCTGCGGAAGTAAAAAATTTTGATCCGGAAAATTATTTTGATAAAAAATCCGTTAAGAGAATTGATCCTTTTACTCAATATGCTATTGCAGCATCTGGGATGGCTTTAACCGATTCTGAAATCGACCTGGAAAAAATTAATAAAGAACGATTCGGTGTTATTTTCGGCAGCGGTATAGGGGGAATGGTAACCAACCAGCAGCAGCATTTTAATTTTTTCGAAACCAGAAATCCCCGCCTTATTAGTCCTTTCTTTGTTACAATGATGATTTCAGATATTGCGGCAGGACAGATATCAATAAAATTCGGACTTAAAGGTCCCAACTATGCTACAACATCTGCATGTGCAACATCGTCCCATGCAATTGCAGATGCTTTTATGCTTATTCAAAGAGGAAGCGCCGATCTGATGATTAGCGGCGGTTCCGAAGCTGCAATAATTGAAATGGCAATTGGAGGGTTTAATGCTATGAAAGCTTTATCCCGATGGAACGACCGTTACACGGAAGCATCAAGGCCGTTTGATAAAGACCGGAATGGCTTTGTAATGGGCGAAGGAGCCGGCACAATTATTTTGGAAGAATATGAACACGCAATTTCAAGAGGCGCAAAAATTTATTGCGAGATTGCCGGAGTTGGCTTAACCGGCGATGCTTACCACATTACTGCTCCGGCCCCCGGCGGTGAAGGCGCGGTACGTTCTATGCGTGAAGCTGTTAGGGATGCAGAAATATCTTTGGAAGATGTAGATTACATAAACGCCCACGGTACTTCAACACCTTATAACGATATTAATGAAACAAACGCAATTAAAACTGTTTTCGGCGACCACGCTTATAAAATGGTTATCAGTTCAACAAAGTCTATGACAGGCCATTTGTTAGGAGCGGCGGGCGGAATAGAAGCTATTGCTACAATCCTTTCATTAAAGAATAATATTGTCCCCCCTACAATAAATTTAACTAACCCGGACCCAGAATGCGATCTTAATTACAGTCCGCTTAAATCTACTAAAAAAGAGATACGAAGCGCAATTAGTAATACATTCGGATTCGGCGGGCATAACGCTTCGTTGTTGTTTAAAAAGTTTGAGGAATAGGCTTTGAGCAAGATCTTATCATGGCTTTTTGAAAAACTAAAACAGCGGGAAGTTAGAAACAAATCCAAATATGTATCCCGGCTGTTAACACCTCAAAAATTTCATAAGCTTGAAGAACTTGTAGGCTTTAATATTAAGAACCGCTCATATTTTATTCAAGCTTTAATGCACCGTTCATTCCTTGAGCAAAACAGCGATTACGATGTTTCAAATGAACGGCTCGAGTTTTTGGGCGATTCCGTTTTAAGCCTTGTTGTAGCCGAATACTTATTTGAAGAATTTCCCGAAAAAGACGAAGGCTTCTTAACAAAAGTAAGAGCCAAACTTGTTAACCGGATTGCTCTTGCTGACGCCGCGGAAAAAATAAATCTTGCCGATTTTATTCTGGTAAGCAAAAATTTATTCAACACATTTAAAAACGGTTCCCGTACAGTTTTAGCCGATGCGACCGAAGCATTAATCGGAGCCGTTTACCTGGATAACGGTTTGGCCGGCGCCAAAGGCTTTATACATAAAGTATTAATAGAACCAAATTCCAAAGACGGTTTATACCTTGTTGATGAAAATTTCAAAAGCCAACTGCTGGAATACGCGCAGGCAAACAAGTTGGAAAACCCGGTTTACACTGTCATAAAAGAAGAAGGCCCGCAGCACAACAGAATATTCACAATAAAAGTAGAAATCGGCGAAAACGAATTCGGAAGAGGAAAAGGGCGCAATAAAAAATCTGCTGAACAAAATGCTGCTCAAGCTGCGTTGCAAAAAATTTTCAATGAAGGTTTACATTCACTTTAACTTTTGTCATTCTCTTATCTTATTAATCCTTTCCCTTTTAAAAAGCAACAAAGTAAATTTATCTTATCGAAGGGCATTTTTTAGATGAAAAACTTTGATTATTTTTCGACAATTAAAATTTCAATTTATTAATTTAGAAATTAAAAACTATTTTATGAAAAATTTCAATTATGCTGATCGGTTCGTAAATCGCCACATCGGTCCTTCCGAAGAAGAATTAAAAGAAATGCTTCAGGTAATCGGCACGGATTCGATAGACTCTTTAATTGATGAAACAGTACCTTCCCAAATAAAACTTAAAAATAAACTAAAGCTGAATGGTCCTGTTTCGGAATATAAGTTCCTGGAAGAATTAAAAAAATTAGCGAAGAAAAACAAAGTTTATAAATCATATATCGGAATGGGTTATCATCCCACAATTACACCAACTGTTATTCAACGTAATGTGCTTGAAAACCCGGGATGGTATACTCAATATACTCCGTACCAGGCCGAAATTGCGCAGGGAAGATTGGAAGCATTGTTAAACTTTCAGACAATGATTCTCGACCTAACTGGCATGAGCATTACCAATGCTTCACTTCTGGATGAGGGAACATCGGCGGCGGAAGCTATGACAATGTTTTATTCATTAAGAAAGAATTCTAAAGCAAATGTATTTTTTGTTTCGCAGGAATGTTATCCTCAAACGATTGACGTACTTAAAACAAGGGCTGTTCCACAAGGTATTGAGATAATGGTAGGCGACCATAAAACTGTTCATCTAAACGAAAATATTTTCGGGCTGCTTGTGCAATACCCTGCTGATTACGGTGAAGTTTACGATTATAGCAATTTGTTTGAACAGGCTAATGAAAAAAATATCTACAAAGTTGTTGCCGCCGATCTTCTTAGTCTTGCTATTTTAACTCCTCCCGGAGAATTTGGCGCCGATGCTGTTGTGGGCAATACACAGCGGTTTGGTGTTCCAATGGGATTTGGCGGACCGCACGCGGCTTACTTTGCTACAAAGGATGAATATAAAAGACAAATACCGGGAAGAATTATCGGCGTATCCGTAGATTCCAACGGCAACAACGCTTTTAGAATGGCGCTTCAAACAAGGGAGCAACATATTAGAAGAGAAAAAGCAACGAGCAACATTTGTACGTCGCAGGTTCTTCTGGCTGTTATGGCCGGTATGTATTCTGTTTATCATGGTCCCAAAGGAATAAAAGCAATTGCTGAAAGAATAAATAAATTGACCCGTGTTCTGGATTTATCGTTAAAACAACTCGGGTTCAGCCAGCAGAACAATATATATTTTGATACTCTAAAAATAGTTTTTGCCGGCGATAAAAAAGATGATGTTAAAAATATAAAACAAAAAGCGTTAAAAGCCGGAATTAATTTCAGGTATATCGAAGATAACGCCATCGGTATTTCGCTTAATGAAGTTACCGGATTGAGTGATGTGGAGGAAATAATT
Source organism: Ignavibacteriales bacterium (assembly GCA_027347125.1). Classification (GTDB taxonomy): domain Bacteria; phylum Bacteroidota; class Ignavibacteria; order Ignavibacteriales; family Ignavibacteriaceae; genus FEN-1297. Next base: position 835 of record DAIERC010000002.1, on the reverse strand, counting down.
AACCTCTTTGCAAAAGTTGTAAATAAAAAAATATCGAAGAAAGAAATTGAATCAGGAGCAAGCGAAGTTCAACTAAATTTACCTGAAAATATTTCCAGGAAAACCCCTTATCTTCAACATCCTGTTTTCAATTCTTATCATTCCGAAACTGAGATGCTGCGTTATATGAAACGACTTGAAAACAAGGATCTATCTCTTGTCCATTCAATGATACCCTTGGGTTCGTGCACAATGAAGTTGAACGCCACTACGGAGATGATGGGAATTACCTGGCCTGAGTTCGCAAATTTGCATCCGTTTATTCCGTTGGAACAAGCCGAAGGCTACATGGAATTATTCAAAGAATTTGAAAAAGATCTTGCCGAGATCACCGGCTTTGCAGCTATTTCACTTCAACCTAATTCCGGCGCGCAAGGCGAATACTCCGGGTTAATGGTAATTCGCCAGTATCATCTGAATAGAGAAGAAGGGCACAGGAACATCGTATTGATACCGTCATCAGCCCACGGCACAAACCCAGCAAGTGCGGTTATGGCCGGAATGAAAGTCGTTGTTGTTAAGTGCGACGATAAAGGCAATGTTGATCTTATCGATTTGAAAAGTAAAGCCGAACAATATAAAAACGAACTTGCCGCGTTAATGATTACTTACCCTTCAACACACGGAGTGTTTGAAGAAGATATAAAAGAGATATGTTCCGTAATTCATGAAAACGGCGGACAGGTTTATATGGATGGTGCTAACCTTAACGCTCAGGTTGGCTTAACAAGCCCCGGCAAAATTGGCGCCGATGTTTGCCATCTTAATCTTCATAAAACATTTTGCATACCGCACG